>JBDKKX010000129.1:0-11348 GCA_039795795.1 Bacteroidota bacterium
AGCAATTTTACCTTTCGCAACCAAAGCTGCATTTCGTTCGATTTGAATCAATTGATGTTTATCAAACCGTCCTTTGATATGTTTTGCCTCTACTGCAATGATTTGTTTGTTGATAACATAATGGCAATCTATAATATGTGCTTTATAATTTGCATCTAATTTTGTATCGGACATAATGCCATCTTGATTGAAAAAGAACGTTAATTTACCTGCATTTGCCTTGTTATTAGCTGTTGTTAGAAGATTTGTTTCTACCCAGCTCTCAAAAATAGAACCCATTGAACTGGATTGTTCGATCCATTGTTCATGTCCATTTGCTGTAATTCTTTTAATTTGTTGAATCGTCAAATTCTGCCCGAACCATTTATTGATAGAATTCATCAAATCACTGCTCACATCTTCTACATATACAGTGCCATTTGCTGGTGGTGCTTTTATAGCCGTTTGCGCCACATACGATTTTACATACTTTAACGCAGGTTCTAAATCTTTTTGTACGCCTGCATTTTTAAGGATTTCCACTAATTTAGGTTCATTTTCATTTAGAATCGCTTGATTTTTCTCTTCTGTAGTGGTAGGCTGTGGTGTTAATGAAGTAAAAAAGGTATTTATGGGGCGTTTGAGTCCACAATCATTTAACCACTTTTTAAAATCAGGAAGCAACAGTAGAGCAGGATTTGCGCCCAATTTTTGGATGCAATCCACTTTTTTCTTGCCATCTTTTAAAAAATTTCCAGTTCCGTTTGATAATCTGGTAATTTAAAATACTTTGCTCGAATCGCTGAAACGCCTTCCACTAATGGTTTAGAACTTTTAAGATTATCTGTAACAATATTTCTTAGATATAACCAAGTTATTAAATGTTCATCTGAAGTTTGAATCAATTTGAATACTTCTTGAGCATTAGGATTTCGTAAAAGGTTATAAAAAGACAGGTATAGTGTCAAATCTTTATCATTCGCTCTGGTACATAACTGCAATAACTCAGGCTTGAGTGGCTTTGCTAATATTAGTGCTTTTAAATCTTCTGAGGGATAACCAAAAGGATTCCCCAAAGGTGTTGCTCCTGATGGGATAATCGCTGCTGTGGTAGCGGCAGGTACGAAAACTCGACAATTGCCATACCCATCAATATACCCATTTTCGTAAAGAAAAACGGTTTCATCCCAACCAATCACGTTTCGCACAGGTCGTTTTGCAGCTATATCGTATTCTGCTAAAATATTTGCTAATATTTGGGTAGAAGCAGCATTATTACAAGATAATAGCACAATTGTTTTACCTTTATAAATTGCATCATTGTCTGTTATCCACTTAGCAAGTGATTTGTGTGAAATCGTCACCCAACTACCATTTTCAAAAATTTTAAATTTGTCTGCATCTGCATGTACAGCCACATAAGCATAATCAGAACTGGGTGGCAATTGTTTGAAAGCAGTTTGAAATAAGGTAAGTTCGGGAGGTGTTAAACCTAATAGCGCGAGCAGGCATCTCTATTATATCCGCTTGTTTTGACCTTGCAAAAATAATGGCAGACTTAATAAGCATAATAACAATAAGACATTGTTGCGCTTATTGTTGGCTAAAAACAATAGATACATTTTAAATCAAAATGTTTTAATTTGTGAACAAAAAGGGTGTACTGTTTTTATGTGATGCAAAGATAAATAAGATTTTCAATTACAAGTATCTTGTTATCAAAATATTTTTGAGAAAATATGGAAATATGAGGAGTAGAAACGAAAAATTATTCAGGTGCATTCCCGCGATGTGCTTTTTTGATTTTGATTTTTTGCAAAAAAAATCAAAATCAAAAAAGCACATCGCTCCAAAGGTTTTAAAACGCCCGTAAGGACTGCGACAAAGGAATTTCGGAATCCGCGATTTCAGATTACCGAATAATAAAGTGTTGATTATCAATGATTTAAACCTTTTGGCGACAATAACAACAGGTCATTGTTTGGAGGAACGATGACCTGTTGTTTACTAAATCCTTTAAAATCAATCTTTTAGAAAAAGGGTTTTCGATAATGATCTGCCGTCAAAAGAATCATTTGCTGGGTTTCGTCCGCCGAGTACTGAACGGTTCTGGCAATGACCTCCAAAGGGACTTGTGCCGCATGCAGTTCTTTCGCCATCCGAACCCTATCTTGCCAAATCGCAAAGGCTTCTCCAGCGATTTTGGCATTTCTTGCTTGCTCTATATTTTTTTTAGCGGCTAATTGTTTCGGGGTGAATTTCGTCACTTCAATCAACTCCGCAGCGCGCTGAATCCCTGTATTTTGCAGATTGATGGATGGATTGTTCGGATTGTGCATGGATTCATAAATCAAATCTAACCAATCTTTGACGGCTTTAGGCGTACTCGGATCCCGATGATTTGGATTCAACGTCACAAAGGAATGACGATACAACAACCGTTCGACCTTCGCGGCATTTCGAGTGGTAAACGTGGTGATCAACATTTCGTCGGTGAGCAGCCGTCCTGCAAGGTCTTTGAGCGTGTACGGCAAGGTCATCACCAAAATCTGGTGAACAGTTTGACCAATGGCATATTCTTTGGCGGATTGTTGTTGCCCTGCAATCAACATCATAAAGTAATGCAGAAAGCGGTCATGCGTGTAATCATATTGCACTTTTTGAAGTTCAATACAAAGGCGTTTATCCACCGTTTCAGCGTAAATATCCAGTTCAAAATCAATGTTTCCGATTTTGGGGTAAAACCGTTTTTCCGTTTCGATTTTGCCCACTTGCACGTCAATCCCTAAAATGTCTTTCACAAAACATTGAAAGACAATCTTATCCGTGAATGCTTTTTTAAAAACGACTTCATTATCCAAATTACTTAACATAACGAAAAGGTTTTAAGGTGATAGAATGAGGCAAAGGTACATCGAAAATTTCTTTTTTCGAAAAAAACGTCCCCCAAGCACAATAGGTCATCGTTCCTCCAAACGATGACCTGTTGCAGTACAAAACAAATTTTTCTAAAAAACGCCATTAGTGGATTAGATGCTCCATAATTTCCCAGCACTAAATTGTATCACAAGTTGCTTAAACTCATGGATTGTTAATTTTTTATCCTTTTGTAAAAATTGAGTGATATGCGTAGCCATCTGCCCACTTGGGCAGGTGATGAAAAATTTTTCAAAGGCTGCTTGAAATAGTGCGCCCTGCACCCCTTGAAAATAATGTTCCCGAATCGCTTCCGTATGCGTTAAAATCGTGAAATCATTGGTTGCGTGTGAACCTTGTTGCACGTTTTTCAAATAAATCCATGCGTTCCAAGCCTTTTTATCTGCAATTAATTTTTCATAAAGTCCATAAATCGGCTCATCCATGTTTTCGATGTCCTTCGATTTTCGTTTCAATTCTCTCAAACTGTGGTCTAAATGGTCATTTTGGCTATCGCGCAACCGTTGTTCCAAAACACTCAAAGGTGCTAAAAGGACAAATTTGGAACCCACATCCGCAAAACTATCCAACTTTCCACAAGGTATTTCCGATTCGGTTAAGATTTTAGAGGTAGGCTGCGCGCCTTTTTCCGCCGAAGGCGTGAAAATTCGACAATGACTGCCGCCCGTAATATGCCCATTTTCAAAAATCACACATTCTTCGTCCCAACCAATCACCGAGCGCGGTGTGCGGGCTGCTTCCGCGTCGTACTTGCCCCAATAATAGGCGAGTCCTTCCGTCGTTTTGTAGTTGCTGCCCGACAATAAAACAATGGTTTTATCATCAAAAACCCGATTATCCGCGATCCATTGCGCCAGTGTTTTATCGGTTATCCGTTTCCAAACCCCAGATTCATAGATTTTAAAAGCATTTTTGGGTTTATTTTCATTTTTATAAGCGTGAATGGCGATATAGACATAATCATTGGACACAATTTGTTGAAAACTTGTTTGAACAATGCTTGTTTCTTCATCAGTCAAGCCAAAAATACCATGTGTGTTAAACAAAGGAATCATAAAAAAGACGTATTTTTAATTTTCAAGTTATTTTTTCATGCAAATATAGTTAAAATATGAATTTTCTGAATGATGTTTATACATTTTTTAAATTTCAACGCGGCAATATCACTATTTTGATGATATTTTTTTTGAACGCTTTTTTGCATGGGCAAAATCGGTTATTGCTTTCTTTTACCAATCAAGCAGATTCCGTTTATTTTGAAAAAAAATTAAAAAAACAATTTGCATTAGAAGGCGATTCAACTTTTTGGATTCAAAACCTAACGCAGTGGGTTCAAAAACAGCAAACGGACGGTTTTCTCGAAGCCTCGTTAGATACCTTTTTCCGACACGACACGACGGTTTGGAAAGCGCAAATTCATATTGGAAAACAATATATTTGGTCTCAATTGAAACGCGGTAATGTTCCGAATTTTTTTTTAAATGCCATTGGTTTTAATGAAAAATTATTTAAACATAAAGTATTCAATTTCAATGAAATACAACGAATTCAAGATAATATTTTGGCTTATTCAGAAAATCATGGTTATCCGTTTGCGCAAATTAAATTAGATAGTATTGAATTAGAAAATGGAAAGGTTTCCGCGACGTTGCGCCTTGATTTGGGTGCATTGATGACGATAGCAGGTTTAGAAACGGAAGGTAGCAGTCGATTATCTTTGCAATATTTGGAAAATTATTTAGATATTCATAAAGGGATGGTTTTTAATAAATCAAAAATAATTGCTATCTCTAAGTTATTGAATACTATACCTTTTGTGGCGGAAAAGGCAAAATATTTAATTACATTTAGGGGAACCGAAGCGATGATTCGGTTGTTTTTGGATAACAAACCTGCCAATAATTTGGACGGCATTTTGGGTGTTCAACCAACGACTAATCTTTTGAATGGAGGTCAAAAGTTTGTCATCACTGCCACAGGACAAGCGGCATTGCAAAATAGTTTTAATCATGGGGAAAAATTAGCTGCGCAAATCGAACAATTGAGTCCACAAAGTCCAAAATTGTTGCTCAATGCCAATTTTCCCTATTTGTTTAACCTGCCTTTTGGCGCAGATGGCGCGTTTTCGGTGTTGAAACAAGATACGACTTGGTTGGATGTGCGCGGCAATTTGGGCATGCAATATCGGTTGTCTGGGGAAGATTATTTCAAAGGTTTTTGGGAATCTACGAATCTTTATAATTTGACTATCAATGAAAAACAAATTATAGAAACCCATCAATTACCAGATAGATTGGATGTCAATATCAACGCTTTTGGTTTGGAATATCGGCAACAACGATTGGATTATGCCATCAATCCGCGTCGAGGTTGGGTGGCGACCTTGCGAGCGAGTGCGGGTTTGCGGCAGGTGCGGCAAAATACTTCCATTATCACGCTCAAAGACCCCCTTTATCCGAATTTTGATTTTACAAGACTGTATGATACCATCAGTCGACAATCTTATCAATATAAAATCAATACAAATTTTGAATATTATGTACCTTTTTTTCAACGAAGTGTTTTAAAAATAGGGCTTCAAACTGGGTTCATTTTCACTACTTCGCCGATTGCAACGAATGAACAATACCGAATTGGCGGTGCAAAAGGATTGCGCGGCTTTGATGAATTGAGCATTTTTGCCACACGATATTTGGTTTCAACCGTTGAATATCGTTTATTATTGGGCAAAAATAATTACCTTTATACGTTTTGGGATATTGGCGCAATTGAAAATAAAACGCTTAATACGCAAAAAAATGATATTCCAATGGGTTTTGGGGGCGGCTTGACTTTTGAAACGCCTGTTGGTTTGTTCGGATTTGGACTTGGCGTAGGGCGCGAACGGGGCAATTCGATTGATTTTCGGAATATAAAAACACATTTTGGATATATACGCTTATTTTAATTTTAGGGACGTGGCAAAAAAGAATATACCCATGATTTTGCCACGAATTACATGAATTTACACGAACTATTTGTGAAAATTCGTGTAATTCGTGGCAAAATCTATATATTTACAATTTTGACTTCAATCACTACGCCCATCAACGGAAAATGGGCAAAAGTGGCAATTTCAGATACATCATGCGTTTGCGCCATCATTTTCTGACACAAATACAAAAATCCAGTTTGCTTCATCGCCTCCTGCCGCAATTTCATCGGATTCCCCACATAATCATTCGTTTGGAAAATCGCTAAACCGCCTTCATGTTCCACTAAACAATCAATTTGCCCTTCAAACAACCGTTTTCGATGGTGATACCGCACAGGATGCCGCCGTTTCACCACTCCTTTTTTAAATTTTTTATGAATGAAATTATAAAAATCGCTGGTATGTTTGGGCAACGCATGATAATCCATCGTATCATCTAACTCAAAGCGTTCCAACATATTCTTTGCAATTTGCAACCGTTGCACCTCCGAATAAGCAGGATTATCCCCATGCCAAAATGCCCGATTCAATTGCGCAACTCGCCCTGCTTTATCCGTATCCTTAATGGTCATCGCCGCCGTATAACGTTCGGTCGAATTAAAATTAAAATTCATTTCATACGCAAAATAATCGCGTTCTGCATCAATTTTATAGGCTTTTCCGACCTTTTTACCCGCCCGTTCTTCCAAAAAACGAATCTTTTCGGTGGGTTCGTCCGCATGTGTGAACAATTTAGGATACCAAAATTCTTCAAAATGTTTGTTCAAATACCGCTTTTCCCACTCAAAAACCGTCTCATGTCCCTTGTCAAGCGTCAATGTTTCCTCATTTCCATGCCAAGCCCGATTCAACCAACGCGTTGGAGTAAGCGTGGTTGGAAAAATCAAATAATCCCGCGCACGCGTGACACCAACGTACAAAAGCCGCGCTTCCTCCGCCAAAGCCGCCGCCGTAACCTGCTTTTTTGCCTCACTCGCGTCTATCGCGTATTGCAATTTCGTGCCTGCAATTTGGTCTGCATAAGGATTTACCCAAAAGCGTAACCACCTGTTTCCCAATAAGTTATTTAAATCAACGGTCTCTTTTTCGGGAATGATGTGCACTCCAAAAACCTCATTGCGCAAGCGATTATCCAACTCGTGCAAGATGACTACTGGAAATTCCAATCCCTTACTTTTGTGATACGTCATTACATGCACCGCATCCGTCGATTCACCCGCACTTTGCGCATCCTTTTCCGCGACCGAAAGTTCATTCAACCAAACCAAAAAACCGCCCAGCGATGCCGCAATATGCAATCGAGTACAATTATCCTCGTACTTTTTGGCAAAAAAACGCAATTGGTCTATATTTTCAACCCGTTGAAACGCGCTGCCATAACTCGAAACAATCCGCCGCAAATCCAATTCTTCCAACATTAAATTTAAAATCTCCACAGGCGATAATTCTGTTACCACTTTGCGTAACTCATTGATTTTCAATATCAATGGTTGTTCAATTGCCCATCGCCAATCATATTTTTCGCCCAATTGTGCTAAATAATTCAAACGGTCGTCCAAAACTGCCCCAATATCTTGATGGTCGGCTAAAACCAAAATTTCTGCAATCGCTAACGAATCATGTCGATTTAAAATAAATCGTAAACATGCCATCACTAATTTAGCCTCAGCCGTTTGTAATAAGCCATTTCTTGCAATAGAAGCTTTTAAACCTGCCCGATGCAAGGCTTCCGCTACCAAATTGCAAGTCACATTCGAACGACATAAAATAACCACATCTTTGGGCAAAATCGGGCGCATTTCATTTTTGCCTTTCGGCAAAATCAAAACATTTTGATTCAAAAACAATTGCAAAGAATCTGCAATACAATTTTCCATCCAAGGGCTGCCAAACTCTTTTTTACCGCCGTCGGGATTGAAATACCAATGCACCAGCGCGTCCAATTGCCCAACTCGATTAGGGCGTTGCGGTTCTAAGGCAATTTGTTCTTTTGGAAGGTCTTTAAACGTTTTACAAAACAAACTGTTGGTAAAATGAACCACATCAGGACGACTTCGCCAAGAAATTGTCAAAATATCTTCGGGTTTGATACCGCCCGTTTGTTCAATAATCGCTTGCATGAGTTGCGGGACTGCGCCGCGAAATCCGTAAATAGATTGTTTGGGGTCGCCCACCCAGATAGAATGCTTCGCAAGCCGCGACATTTTCAAAAAAATCTCCAATTGAAGCGGCGAAGTATCTTGAAATTCGTCCACCATCAACAAATCCAATTCCTCCGCCAATACTTCACACACCACAGGATTATCCATCAACCGATTGATATGCACTTCCATATCAATATAATCAATCAACCCGCGCTGTTTTTTATACCGTTCAAACTCCTGCAACGCATCCGCAGCAATATCAAACATCAATTCAATATAATCATGTATATCTTGTTGGAATTCAGGCAATTGCAAATGTTTTTGCGCATAATCTTTCACCTCTTGAACATGTTCTTTGCTTTTTGAACCAACTTCTGTTTTAGAAATCCGAACGATTTGATGCCAATATAATGTTCCGCGCAAACCAATTTCACGCAAATATAATTTGAAATCATTGATTGCGGCAAGCGTATCTTTCGTCGGTTTTTTATCAGATTGCAATTTTGGTACTGCTATTGACAACAATTCGCTTAATTTTTCATGAAAAACCTGCGTATTCCAATATTCGGTTTCCGTTGGAATAATATTGTTGGGCGCGTTGGAAGTGCCTTTTAACAACATTTCGTTGGAAATGCGAATCATATCCTGTCCAAAAACAGCCTCCTCATGCGTCTGTTCGACCTGCGATACAATGAATTTTTGAAAAGTTTGAAACGATAAATGCTTACTTTTTTGCAGCGTTTCCATCGTAAAATTATTACTGCGCGCCGCATCCGTCATTTCCTTAATATTCGTCCGCCAATCATGGTGTCCTTTTTTATTCACGCCCAACTTATCCGCTAAAATATTCAGCCGTTCGACGCGGTCGTGGGTCAAAATTTGCGAAAGCGACAAATTAAATATCATTTGTTGGTCTTCTTCGGCGATCACATCCGTTTGCGGAGACACGCCCGCTTCAAACGCAAAACGCTTTAACAGCTTGACACCCAATCCATTAACCGTTCCGATAAGCGCATTCGACAAGTCATTTGCCGCTTGCGTCAAGCCTTCTTCCAACAATTTAGTCCGAACGCGCTCTTGCAATTCAGCCGCCGCTTTTTTGGTAAAAGTGGTGGCAATAATGCCACTTGCCCGCACACCTGATTGCAATAGTGCGAACATTTCTTGGGTCAAGCGATAAGTTTTGCCACTACCCGCGCCCGCAGAGATGATTTTTAAGTTCATATATAATTGAAAAACCGTAAGCGTCGGCAAAGATAAGCAAAGATTTCGAGTTTTTAGTGCTTCCCTAAATAAGGTTTGGGGATGTTGTGATACGAATTGATGTACGGATTTCACGGATTTGTACGGATTTTTGCTAAAAATCCGTACAAATCCGTGAAATCCGTGAAATCCGTGAAATCCGTACATCAATTCGTATCACAACATCCCCAAATGAAATACAGAGAGATACGCACGACCGTGCGTATCTACAATCTTAATGCAATAGAAAAATCAATATTTCACAAATTTAGACGGCGCGTCTTTTCCTCCTTGCTCGCTGGTTTGAATGAAATAAACTCCCGTTGGCAATTTCGTCACGTCGAAAAAGAGTTCATTTTCTCCGTTTTGAACTTGCTGCGTTTGGGAATAAACTTTTGAACCGACGGTATTATAAAAATCAAAAGTAACCTCTTTCGCCACAAGGCTTTTCAATGTCACTAACAATGCTCCATCCGTCGGATTTGGACTTAACGTTTTAAGTTCCAGTGTAACGGGTTGATTTTCAATAGAAAGGCGCGGTGAAACGGGCAATACATTCGTAATATTCACGGTGTAATCTTCCACTTCCCCGTTCTCAAAAACCTCACAAGCCGTTGGTGCACCGATTTTTTTCAACGAAACCCGCATCCGCGTTTTGCCTAAATGAGCCGTTGCAGGAATGACAATTGTTGCCGAAGCCATCGTGCGCGTCCCCGAAGCCGCCAATTCATTCGCTTCAAAAACGTTATTTTGATTATAATCTATCCAAACCCGCCATTGCAAAGAAGCATTCGTTGGGTCGGTCGCCCAACTGTACCCTTGCGTCAGCGTAAACGGATAACTCGCGCCCGGAACCACTATCGCCGTTAAACCCGTGAAATTGCCATAACCATTTTTAACAGAAGCATGATTCAAATTTGAAAATTGAACTTTTGAAATCCACTCATTCCAAGGACGATTGCCTTTCGACGCACAATAATCTGTCGGTGGAACAGTGCTTTTTAAATCCAATTTCCAAAGTTCATTCCCTAAAGCATTGGTATTCAATCCATAATACAATACATCTTTGTCCGTTAGGACGCTGGAAATCGGCGAAGGCAAATTGCTGGCGCAAGCGGCACTATTCTTATCCCGCAATTCAAAAGATTGGGTTTGCGCTTCGGTCTGCCCGTACCGAACCAAATACGAAATCGGACAAGCAGTATTGGGCTGTTGCCGATGCGCGAAAATGTATTGCACCCCTTTGGAAACAAAAGGTTGAGCATAAGTTACATACTGGTCAAGATTCACCCGCGATAAAGTGCCTTGCGGCGTGATATAATAAGTGTGCGTAATATTGCCCGCTTTCGTGAGCACGTAAGGCGATGTGCCATCTCCTAATAGATTGATAATCAACTCATTCGCTCCTTCAAAATTGGGATTTAATTTAACGGTACCTGCAATCGAACCATCCGTTTTCCATAATTCGTTGCGGCGATTCGCAAAATACATTACATTTCCAACCGTTGCGATATGCAAAATGGTGTCCATACCCGTTTTTAAATTGGTACGAACCCCTGTCGTCGTGAAATTCGCTAACGTATCCCCAATCAATACATGAAATTTATCCTTTATAATCCCAACAGAGCGAAATAAATAAGTCGGCTGCGGTTCCACCACAGGATATTGACTCCACCGCACTTGGTAAATGGGAAGCATTGGGACATTATTCTGAATCGGACGAATGGATTTTATAAAAGTCCGAGCACTTAAACTACTCGAAGGACCAAAATAGGTCTCCTCCAAAAACGCTACTTGGGAAGCGATATAAGGGATAACCGTTATATTAAAGGGTCTATCTCGAATGCTTTCCTTGAAAATCGTTCCCTTTCGATTCCCATCATGCAACATAAATTCTATGGGTGCCGAACCCGATTCCGACCTGTACTGATAGCGAATAAGCAATTTGCCATTTTGCTCCGCAAATTGGAGCATAGAAGGTGTAATTAAAACGTTGGTTAACGTGTCTATAATTGTAGTTGTCGCAAAATCGGTCTTCCCAAGCAGGATTCTTTGAAAACTGGAGCTGTTGT
>JBDKKX010000130.1:0-11344 GCA_039795795.1 Bacteroidota bacterium
GTTTAATCTGTTCAATCTGTGATAAAAAGCCTCAAAAATCCTACAAATCTTAAAAATCAATCTTATTTAATCCCCAAAAAATCCTATTTAATCCTAATTCCAACGTACCACAATTTAAATTAATTCGATAACCGCGCCACTGCGGTTTTTGCAGGCGCGTAATTGGGAGAGAGACTTAATGCTTTTTGATAATCTATCAAAGCATCGGCTTTATTGCCCTGTTTTTCCAAACACGCCCCGCGATAATAGTAGGCTTTAAAAATCGTTGGCGCATCCGTTTTGACATAACTCGGAGCTTCCGCAATCACAATATTAAAATGTTGTCGAGCCCGTTCTATCGAATCGTGTTCAAAATACAGCAATCCAAGATTAAAATAAACATCTTTTTGATGTCTATCCAATTGAATAATTTGTTTATACGCATTAGTAGCTTCTTCAATGCGATTGTGCTGATGTAGAAATACCGCTTTCGCCATCAACGCAGGAATATCCAAAGAATCAATCGTCAACGCATTTTCAAAATATTTCAAGGCAATTGGGTTATTTTTCATTTCAAACAAATGCCCTAATTCGATAAATGCATCTTTAGTTTGAGCATTCAAATCGGCAGCGCGCTGCATCGTTTTAATTGCCTCATCCACCTTGCCCGTTTCTTTGAAATTCATGCCCATTATAAAAAAACCTTCCGAACTTTGAGGGTCGATTTTCAAAATTTTATCTGCCGTTTGCATCGATTCGGGATATTGTTGCAATAATAATTGAAATTCTGCCAATTTTAATAAGGTTTGAATGCGATTGGGATGCAAATCGGCACAACGTTGCATGGTGTTCAATGCTGCCCGCGATTGCCGGTAGTCCATGAAGACATCTGCTAAAAAATGATGATACGTCGGGTTGGTAGAGTCGATGGATAAGGCATATTTCATATCTTCAATCGCGTAATCCAATCCGCCAGCTGCTCCATTTTGGCGAAAAAGTTGAGCGCGTTCAAAATATAAAGTTGCATTTTTAGGATTTTTGAAGATTTGTTCGGTCAAAAGGTCAATTTGCGGATTGCCTGTTTTGGGAATGCTGGATTTGGGGGACGCATCGCCGCCTTTGCAGGCACTCAAAAGCGTGAGGACAAAAAGCAAAAGGACGTTGTACAAACGAAATGGTTGAATCATATTATTCATATTTTAAGGGAAAAATTATAAAAAAAACAAAGAAAACGCAAAATTTTTGCTCTCTTTGCAACTTTTAGCTCAGTAAAAAAGAAAAAAATAATACTAATTTTCAAGTAAAAACAAATTTATATTCTAATTCATATTTCAAAAATGCATTGTTAACAATTTCTTGCCAAACAAAATACGGTCAATTTAAGATCTGTTTTTAAATAAAATATTGCTATTTAATTGTTTTCCAAAATTTTATAACGCTTTTTTAGCTTTAAAACTGAATTTCAAAAAGTGTGTTACTTAAAGGTGCTTTTTTCTTTTTTTTATTTGGTAAATTTTAAAAAAAAGGCGTTCAGTAAACGTCTTTTTAACGTTTTTATCCATATTTTATTTGGCATTTTATATCGCCCTAAATAAAAAGAGGCTGCTCGCGCAGCCCCCTCTTCCAACTAAACCTTAAAATGTATGAAAAAATTTAACTCAACTTTTTATTTGCAAAGCTTTTCCAAAGGATGTTTGATAATCTATTATCTTGGTTTACGACGCGGTTCTGGCACAATCGCTCCGTTCGCATCGAAAAAATAATGCGTATTATTGTTCAACCGCACACCATATAATACAGTCCCGTTCTTTTCGGTGATTTTAATAATATGGTTAATCAACGCGGTATCTGTATGCGCCAACAAATAAGTCCGCGCCGCCGCAGGTAAACTATCAAATTTTACGTTATCAAAAGCATGTGGATGAGTTGGCGTTGCTAACAAAGCACCATTTGCATCAAAATGATAATGTGTACCATCCGTGAATCGCACAGCATAACGAATTGTACCATCGGGTAATGTGACTTTCACAATTTTAGCTACCGTCAAAGTTGCTGCATTGGTTTTAATATACGTTTGTGCAGCTTGGGGCAATTGCGCGAACGGAATCGAATCGCCTTGCGCACCAGATGCGTGACCTTCTTGATGTCCGCCTTCTCCGCGACCATGACCACCACCGCAAACCCGTCCACCATCTTTATGGGCACTATCCGCAGGCGCAGCAGGCGCAAGCAATAACTCTGTGGTAATCAATGTATTCGCATCAGGCGTATTAACCGTTACATCTTCTTGCTTATTGCAAGCGAATAAAATAAGGATACTGGCAACTGCTGAAAATTTTACGAAATTTTTCATGAAATTAGGATTTTAATTTGTTTACTAAACGAATGTTAAACTATTATGCTTTAATTTGCCTCCAAGACGAGCCATTCGATAGGTGGGCTGCGTCAAAAAATAATTTTAATAAAATCTTAACTTTTGTTATTTTTTTTTAACAATTGTAAGGAATGATGAATGATAAATGATGAATGATGAATTTATTGATAATCAATAAATTATGAAATTCATCATTCATCATTCATCATTTATCATTCATTGTGCTTATGAAAGTTTTAATTATTCGTTTTTCGTCAATTGGCGATATCGTGTTGACATCGCCTGTGGCGCGCTGCTTGAAATTGCAGTTGAATGCAACGGTTCATTACCTTACTAAAAAATCATTTGAAAATATTGTTATACATAATCCATTCATTGATAAAGTTTTCTTAATTCAAAAAGAAATTTCAGAAGCGATTGAAGATTTAAAAAAAGAACAATATGATTTGGTGATTGATTTGCATAAAAACATTCGTTCGTGGCAAGTGCGGCATGCTTTGAATGTAAAATCGGTTGCGTTTGATAAATTAAATGTCGAAAAATGGTTGCTGGTGCAGTTGAAAATAAATCGGTTGCCGCATACGCACATTGTCGAGCGGTATTTGGCGACGGTTGCGCCGTTTGGGGTTGTGCCTGATTTGCGCGGCTTGGATTATTTTATTCCGCCAACGGATGAAATTGATATGGTTAAACAATTTGGTTGGAAAAAAGAACAATATATTGCCTTCGTGACGGGTGCTGCGCATGCGACGAAGCGGTTGCCTGAAACGAAAATTATTGAAATCGGGCGAAAAATGGCGGCTTTGAACTTGCCTTTTGTGCTATTGGGCGGTAAAGAAGAGATTGACAAAGGCGAACGAATTGTACAAGCGGTTGCGTCGCCTTTTTGTCAGAATGCTTGTGGGCAATTGAATTTGCATCAGTCGGCATCGGTGGTGCGGCAGGCGGCGGTGGTGATTAGCCATGATACGGGGTTGATGCACATTGCGGCAGCGTTTGGGCGGAAAATTGTGGCGATTTGGGGAAATACGTTGCCTGCCTTTGGGATGTATCCGTATCGGACGACGCATACTTCGTTTGAAATCAATACGTTGCGTTGCAGACCTTGTTCTAAAATTGGTTTTGAAAAATGTCCAAAAGGGCATTTTCGGTGTATGAATGATTTGGATACCGACAAAATCGTGCAGCAAGTGCAACAATATTATTAATTCAAGTTGTGTGGTACGCTGGAATTGGGATTAAATAGGATTTTTTTGGGATTAAATGGGATTGATTTTTAAGATTTTTAGGATTATCCAATTAAAATATGCAAATCCTAAAAATCTTAAAAAATCAATCCCATTTAATCCCCAAAAAATCCCATTTAATCCCAATTCCAGCGTATCACATATATGACATTATTGCCCCGTGATTTTCAAAAAGGCGGCATCATGATGATTTTGAATCGTGCATTCATTGTCAAAAAACAAGGTTGTCCCTTTTTCTGCATTGTAACTTTCCCATTTGGGCAATCCAGCATGATTGGGATTCCCCGTTTTAACAAACTGGATCCATGCTTGACTCATTTTTTCAGACAAAATATAGGCTTCTTTAGTGCCGCCTGTCATCTCCTCGCATTGCGCAACATTGCTAAATACAAATGGTATTTCCAAACAATGTAATGCCTTGAATTTGCCATCCAACACAGGCGATTGCCATGTAAACATATACATATATACAGGCGCACTGCCTGCAATTGCCGATTTTCCATTGGCTTGCGCCACCGCACCAGGGCGGAAACGCGTATCAATATCCACTAAATCCGATGGTTTTGTATCTTGGGGATACGCTTTTTTGACCGCATCTAAATACGCATCCATTTTATTTGGATATTGTTTTTGAATGATTTCCAATGCTTTATCTTTTGTAATAGGCGGCGCGCCTGCCAATGACATTTGTATAGATGCCATAAATTCATTTTTCGTCGAGCCTATCAACAACGGCACCGAATTGGAAAGTTGAAATGCTTCTTTGGAGTTTACTGCATTCGGAATCAAATCGCCATCCACACTCGGACTCCAAACGCCAAAAGTAGGTGTCCATTTACCCGTTGCTTTGAGTTGTTCCATGACGATATTACTCGCTTTTTTAGCGGCATCCATGAGTTGCGGCAAGGGAATATTTTGCAAACTATCTGCTTGTTGCGCCTCCAATTTGAATATTTTCAACACTTCTGCCGCTACTTTTTGGGTAATTGTTTTGTCTAAATTCGGCAACTTGTACGCACCACTTTGATTAATCGCCTTGTGGAACAAGCCTTTCGCCGAAGGCATCGCCATCAACGTATTGACTTTGTTGCCGCCGCCAGATTGTCCCGCAATCGTTATATTATTTGGGTCGCCGCCGAAATTGCCAATATTTGTTTTGACCCATTCCAACCCTGCCCGTAAATCAAGGAAACTATTGTTAGCAGCATATTTATATTTTTCGCCATACGCCGACATGTCTAAAAACCCAAGCGCGTTCAAACGGTGATTGATAGAAACGACGACCACATCTCCTTTTTTTGCCATATTTTCGCCATCGTAAGACGGCAATTCATGGGACGAACCCGCTACAAATCCGCCGCCGTGAATCCAAAACAGCACCGGACGCTTTTTGCCATCCGAAATATTCGGCGACCAAACATTCAAATTCAAGCAATTTTCGTTCGGAAAACCCCAATCATGGTGGAAAAACCATTCCATTTCGTCATTTACGGAAGTGGTCGCGTCTAACAAGGGTGCTACGCCGCCATACGTCATCGAACTGCGAATGCCTGTCCATGATTTAGGCTTTTTAGGGGCTTCAAAACGCTTTGCTTCCGCGTAAGGAATGCCTTTGTATGTAAAAATGTTATTATGTATGTAGCCGCGCACTTTGCCCGCATCAGTATTCGCAACCGCAATATTTTCACCCGATTGCAAAGGTGCAAGCGTAGCAGCAGGCATCAAACCCTGCATTTGCAACCAAAGCGCGAAATGTTCTGTCCAAGCATCGGTCGTAATATTATTTTTTTTCATCCCAAAACCATGACCGCCTTTTTCATAAACATGCAATTCTGTTGGTTGCTTTGCGTCCAGCCATTTGTTGTAAATGCTGATGCTGTGCGGCACGAAACCCAATTGGTCATTGCTCGCTACGGCAATAAAAATGGGTGTTTTCGCTTTTGGAACGGTAGAACCGATGATCGCCTTTTCATACGCATAAATCGGTGCGACAAAATTGGGACGATTTTCCTCCGTCCCATTGTAAGCCACCGACATCGTAACCGTCGCGCCCGCCGAAAAACCCATAAATCCAATGCGATTGGGGTCAATATTCATGGATTTGGCATGCGAACGCACGTATTTGACCGCATTCAAACCGTCCTGCATCGCCAAAGGAATAATCGGTGCATTTTCCTCATCCAACGTTTTGAAATTAGACATTTTGCTCATCAATTCTTTGAAAGGGTCGTTCGTCAACATCCGTGCAAGCCGGTATTTCAACACGAATGCCGCAATGCCTTTAGAATTCAACCATTTTGCCACCGCAATCCCTTCATTATCCATCGAAAGGATGTGAAATGCACCTCCGGGCGCGACAATAACAGCCGTTCCATTCGCTATTGCAGGGTCGGGCAGGTAGGCGGTCAACGTCGGCTTCGTGACATTGTAAAGCACTCTGTCATTGGAAGGGTCTTTGGTTTCCGCTTCTTCCCAAGTCCAATTTTCAGAACCTGTGGGCTTCCCTTCGTAAAGTGGAATCACTTGTTGCGCATCGGCAGCCGCCCATATCCACCAATTCAACATCAAAAAAGTTGTAAATTTTTTCATAAAACTTTTTTTAAAAAAATATTTGTAATAATTTGGACATCTTTTTCGAGGCGGTTGTAGGGCATATATTCGTCGTAATACGCAACGCCGAAAAGCAATTTATCCTTTTTAACCTGCCCAAAAACGCTGATTGGGCACATTAAAAAAATAATTATGTAAAGAAATGGCTTCATTTTACTGAAAATTACTTGAAAAAAGGGTTTTTAAAACAAAAATTCAATCACTATTGTCTAACTTTGAGACAATAATACTTCATTCTGCTTACATAACCAAATAGTTTTTTATTTTTGCTGCAGCAAATTTGTAATTTTAATTTTAACAAGATGACAACTCTAAAAAAGTACGAAGTTTGGTTTGTAACGGGGAGCCAAGACCTTTATGGCAGTGAAACGCTTCAAAAAGTGGCATTACATGCTCAATCCATCGTGCAATCGTTGGATAATGCGCCGCAAATTCCTGTGGTGGTGCGGTTCAAAGAGGTGGTGAAAAATCCAGAGGAGATTTTCAAAATATGCCAAGCGGCGAATACGGATGCGAATTGTGTCGGAATTGTGGCTTGGATGCACACCTTTTCGCCCGCCCGAATGTGGATTCGCGGTTTAAAAGCCTTGCAAAAACCGCTTTTGCACTTCCACACTCAATTCAATCGAGATATTCCTTGGGACAATATAGATATGGATTTCATGAATTTGAACCAATCGGCGCATGGCGACCGTGAATTTGGATTTATGATGACGCGCATGCGCCTAAATCGCAAAGTGGTCGTCGGACATTGGCAGGATCCTGCTGTTTTAGAGCGTTTGAACGTTTGGATGCGGGCTGCGGTGGCTCGTTTTGATTGGCAAGGGGCGAAATTTTGTCGTTTTGGGGACAATATGCGACAAGTTGCGGTCACGGAGGGCGATAAAGTGGAAGCGGAATTGCAATTGGGTTATGCAGTGAACGGTTATGGCATTGGCGATTTGGCGGCGTATATCCAACAAATTGGGGATACAGAGATTACAAAATTGGTTAAGGAGTATCAAGAAAGGTATCATTTGATGGCATCGCTCCAAAAAGGGGCTCCAAAACATGCCGCTTTACGAGAAGCCGCTAAAATTGAATTAGGATTAAGAGCCTTTTTGAAAGCAGGTGATTTTAAAGGTTTCACGGATACTTTTGAAGATTTGCATGGTTTGGTGCAACTTCCGGGCATTGCGGTTCAACGGTTGATGGCGGATGGTTACGGTTTCGGAGGAGAAGGTGATTGGAAAACGGCAGCGATGGTGCGTGCTTTGAAAGTCATGGCAACGGGCATGGTGGGCGGCAATTCGTTTATGGAGGATTATACTTACCATTTTGAACCTAATAATAACCTCGTTTTAGGGGCGCACATGTTGGAAATTTGCGAAAGCATCGCTCAAGAAAAGCCTTCTTGTGAAATTCACCCGTTAGGCATTGGCGGAAAAGCGGATCCTGTGCGATTGGTTTTCAATACCGCAGGCGGTGCGGCGTTGAATGTTTCGATGGTGGATATGGGCAATCGGTTTCGACTGTTGGTGAACGAGGTGGAAGCAGTGTCTGCGCAACATGCTTTGCCGAAATTGCCTGTGGCGCGAGTGCTTTGGAAGCCTAAACCTAATATGTTAACAGGTTGTGCGGCATGGATTTATGCGGGCGGGGCGCATCATACGGTTTATTCGCAGAATTTGACGACCGAATATATGACCGATTTTGCAGAAATGTTTAATATAGAATTAGTGGTGATTGATGCGAAAACGGAATTGCGTTCCTTCAAAAATGAATTGAAATGGAATGAAATTGCCTATAAATAAGGGATCATCACAATTTTGCCACGAATTACACGAATTTTCACTAATAATTCGTGCAAATTCGTGTAATTCGTGGCAAAATCACCTTAATTATAAATAAAATGAAATATGTCATAGGGCTGGATTACGGCACCGATTCGGTTCGCGCCTTAATCGTCAACGCTCAAAATGGAGCAGAAATCGCTACTCATGTTCATCCATATCCGCGTTGGGCGAAAGGATTGTATTGTAATGCGGTTCATTCGCAGTATCGGCAACATCCGTTGGATTATCTCGAAGGATTGGAAAAAAGTATTAAAACCGCTTTGAAAAAAGCGGGCAAAGCGGTTGCTCAAAATATTGTGGGCATTTCGGTAGATACCACAGGCTCAACGCCCGTCGCGGTGGACAAAAATGGAACGCCTCTAAGTTTATTGCCCGAATTTGCGGACAATCCGAATGCGATGTTCATCCTCTGGAAAGACCACACGGCGAATCCAGAAGCATTGGAAATCAATGCTTTAGCGCATCGTTGGGAAACGGATTTTACCAAATATGTGGGTGGGATTTATAGTTCGGAATGGTTTTGGGCGAAAATATTGCACACCTTGCGTTGTGATGAAAAGGTTTATAAAGCCGCGTTTTCTTGGATAGAACATTGTGATTGGGTGTCCGCCGTCTTGACGGGCAACACTAATCCGTTGACGCTCAAACGGTCGCGTTGTGCGGCGGGGCATAAAGCGTTGTGGCACGAAGCGTTTAATGGTTTGCCGAGTGAAATTTTTTGGACGACATTAGACCCTTTATTGTCGGGTTTGCGCGAGCGACTTTTTGAAAATACGCACACGGCGGATGAACAAATGGGTACGATTTCGCCAGAATGGGCAAAAAAATTAGGCATTCCTGAAAAGGTTGTGATTGGCGTAGGGTCGTTCGATGCGCACATGGGCGGCGTTGGGGCGAATATTGAACCCTATTCTTTGGTGCGCGTCATGGGGACTTCGACTTGCGACATGCTCATCGCGCCGAACGAAGAAGTGGGACACCTATTAATAAAAGGCATTTGTGGACAAGTGAATGGGTCTATTTTGCCTCAAATGTTGGGTATGGAAGCGGGGCAATCGGCTTTTGGCGATGTTTACGCCTGGTTTCAGCAACTTTTGGCGTATCCGTTAAAAGCGTTTTTGACTGAAAAACAAGCGGAAAAGTATATTGCGCAAATCATTCCGACGCTTTCTCAACAAGCAGCAGCATTGCCCGTGACCGAAAACGACCCGATTGCTTTGGATTGGTTCAACGGCAGGCGAACGCCTGATGCGAATCATCGGTTAAAAGGCGGGATTATGGGTTTGAATTTGGGCAGCGACGCGCCTCAATTATTCAAAACGTTGGTAGAAGCAACGGCTTTTGGTGCAAAAGCGATTGTCGAACGATTTCGGAACGAAGGCGTTCCGATTCGACAAGTGATTGGCATCGGCGGCGTGTCTAAAAAATCGCCTTTTGTAATGCAAGTGTTGGCGAATGTTTTAAATATGCCGATTAAAATTGTGAAATCGGAACAGGCTTGTGCATTGGGTGCAGCGATGTGCGCGGCGACGGCGGCAGGCGTTCATCCGACGATGGCGGCGGCACAAACGGCGATGTCATCGGGATTTGATACTATTTTTTATCCGCAAACAGAAAAAATAGCTGTTTATGAAGAATTGTATAAAAAATATTTGTTTTTAGGTAATTTTGCTGAGAATAATTCTTTTTGAAACACATTATTGCGTAGCTTACACCTCCAACGTCAAGAGAGATAACTATTGTAAAAATACGAGACTCGTTTGAGTTATTTAGGATTAAAAAGAATATTTTTACTTGCCAGATGGTTTCTATGATCTATGTGTTTGCAAAAATATAAATTTATTTAATTATGCAAAAAATATTATTAGGTTGCTTTGTGCTAAGTTTAAAAATATTTAGTTGCGCGGATAAAAAAAATCCTTATGATGCAACTGGCGTTTTTGAAGCCGATGAAGTCATTGTTTCGGCGGAAACGACGGGTAAAATCTTGCAATTGAACGTACATGAAGGCGATATTCTGAAAAAAGGAATCCCTGTTGGTTTAATTGATGCCGCAGGTATCGACCTTCAAAAAGCGCAATTGCAAGCAAGTATGGATGCTTTGTACCAAAAACAAACGGAGTCTCTACCGCAAGTAGAGATTTTACAACAGCAGATTCAGCAACAGCAACAAAATGTTTTGCCGATGAAAGAGCAATTGCGGGTTGCGCAAATTGAGCAAAAGCGTTTTGCGAATTTGGTTAAAAACGATGCGGTGCCTGCGAAACAATTGGATGATATTAATGGTCAAATCGCGGTTTTGCAACAACAAATTGCGGCGGCGGAAAGTCAGGTTTTGATTTTTAATCAACAAATTAAGTCGCACAAACAGCAGGTGGAACTGCAAAATCGGGGTGTTTTGAGTGAAAAAAAGCCGCTTGAAAAACGGGTTGCTCAATTGGATGATGTATTGAAACGGTCTGCTATCACGAATCCGATGGATGGAACGGTGTTGACGAAATATTTGTCGGAGAACGAAATGGCAGTGGTTGGAAAACCGATTTACAAGATTGCGCAGACGCAATCGCTTACTTTGCGGGCATATATTACGGGAAATCAGTTGACACAAGTGAAAGTAAATCAATCAGTTAGAGTACATGCGGGTACGAAAGATACGACGGGGGTAATTACTTGGATTGCGTCGAAAGCGGAGTTTACGCCGAAGACGATTCAGACGGTGGATGAACGAGCAAATTTGGTTTATGCGGTCAAAGTGGCTGTGCCGAATGATGGTTTTTTGAAAATGGGGATGTATGGAGATATTAAATTTTAATTACCGTTGGAATTAGGATTAAATGTTTAATACTTTTCATCACAGATGGAACAGATTCCACGAGATTTTCACAGATTTTTTGTTTCAACGTTTGAAAATAAAAAAAAATCTGTGAAAATCTCGTGGAATCTGTTCCATCTGTGATAAAAAGTATTAGCATTTAATCCTAATTCCAAAATGCCAAAAGTCTAAAAGATGAGTATTCAAATAGAAAATTTATCCAAAACGTACGATAAAGGCAAGGTCAATGCCCTCCAAAATATCCAACTTTCGGTCTCCGAAGGCGAGCTTTTTGGCTTAATTGGTCCCGACGGTGCAGGAAAAACATCTCTTTTCCGGATTTTGACCACCCTTTTGCTTGCCGATTCGGGTACAGCGACGGTTTGCGGATACGATGTGGTACGCGATTACAAAAAAATTCGACAAATTGCAGGGTATATGCCCGGTCGATTTTCCTTATATCAAGACCTCTCTGTAGCAGAAAATT
>JBDKKX010000131.1:0-11322 GCA_039795795.1 Bacteroidota bacterium
CTAAATTCCAAAAAATCCGCGAAAATCTGTAAAATCCGCGTCCTCCGCGTTCCAATTCGTATCGTAATTTTTTTTGTCCTATCCTGAGAAAAAATATAAAAAATCAATATTCAAAATTTGGCAGATTCCCCAAAAAGCAGTATCATTGTCTCATTGCGATACAATAACCTATTCTCGCAAGATAGTTCAGATTCGTTATGAAAAAAAACAGTGAAAAAATCATGTTGTTTTTAGTCCTTTTTGGGACTTTTGTAGGACATATTTTTGCACAAACACCTGTATATCAAATACTTGTGTTTAGCAAAACGGCTGGTTTCCGACACGCTTCTATCGCCGCAGGCAAAACGGCTTTAACCAAAATGGCGACGGAAAAAGGGTTTAAAGTCCAATTTTCGGAAGATGCTTCTATTTTTCAAGAGGCGACTTTGAAACCGTTTCATGCAGTGATTTTCCTCAGCACGACGGGCGATATCCTCAATCCTGCGCAACAAACTGCCTTTGAACGCTATATCCAAGCGGGCGGCGGTTACGTCGGCATTCACGCGGCGACGGATACGGAATATGATTGGGCTTGGTATGGGCAATTGGCGGGTGCGTTTTTTTTAGACCATCCGAATCCCGATAATGTTCAAAATGGAAAGTTCATCGTGACGCAAAAAAATCATTGGGCGACGCAAGGGATGCCTGATGTTTTTGAAAAAAAGGATGAATTTTATAGTTTTAAGAACATTTCGCCGCAAATCAACGTCGTTTTGAAAATTGACGAAACGTCCTATCGCGGTGGACACAATGGCAATAATCATCCGATGAGTTGGTATCAGGCATTTGACGGCGGGCGTTCGTTTTATACGGCGATGGGTCATACCGACGAAACTTTTGCAGAACCGTTGTTTCTCAATCATTTATACGCGGGCATCCGTTATGCGGCGGGCGGCGACGCGCCCAAAACAGTGGAATTTAGTAAAGCGCGTCCTGAAGAAAACCGTTTTACGAAAGTCGTTTTAGAAGAAAAGTTGAATGAACCGATTGAATTGAGCGTTTTGAACGATGGTCGGATTCTTTTTATTGAGCGTCACGGCGCAGTTCGCCTGTATAACCTCCAAACCAAAAAATTGAAAACCATTGCAACGATTCCTGTAAGTACGTTGTACAATCCTAAAAATGGCAAATCGGATGAAGCAGAAGATGGTTTAATGGGTTTGAATAAAGACCCTAATTTTGCTCAAAATCATTGGATTTATCTGTTTTACTCCGCGCCAGAAGCCTCTAAAAATGTCTTAGCTCGTTTTGAACTCCTTGGAGATGAATTAGTTATGAGTTCAAAAAAAGTATTATTGGAAATCCCCGTTCAACGGGATGAATGTTGTCATACGGGCGGTTCGATTGCTTGGGATAAGGCGGGCAACTTGTATCTTTCGACGGGCGATAATACGAATCCGCATGGTTCTAATGGTTTCAGCCCGACGGATGAACGCCCCAATCGCAGTCCTTGGGATGCGCAAAAGTCGTCTGCGAATACCAACGATTTGCGCGGGAAGATTATCCGCATCAAGCCGAACGCGGATGGCACGTATTCGATTCCTGAAGGCAATTTATTTCCGAAAGGCATGGCGAAAACCCGTCCCGAAATTTATACGATGGGACATCGGAATCCATATAGAATTTCGGTAGATTCCAAAAATAATTATGTTTATTGGGGAGAAGTGGGTCCGGATGCGAATAAACCCGATAGCAGTCGCGGTCCCGCAGGACATGATGAGGTCGGACAGGCGAAAAAAGCGGGGAATTATGGTTGGCCCCATTTCGTCGGCGACAATAAAGCCTATAATAAATATGATTTTGCGGCGCAGCAATCGGGCAATAAATGGTCGGCGGAAAAACCAATCAATGCTTCGCCGAATAATACAGGGTTGACGGAGTTGCCGCCCGCGCAAAAAGCAATGATTTGGTATCCGTACGGCGAATCGCCAGAATTTCCTTTGGTAGGAAGCGGCGGACGCAATGCGATGGCAGGTCCCATTTTTTACAGCGACGAGTTTGCGAAAGCCGAACATGCGTTTCCGAGTTATTATGATGGAAAATTTTTCATATACGAATGGATGCGCGGTTGGATTATGACGGTCACTTTGGACAAAGATGGCAATTATCAACGAATGGAACGGTTCATGCCGAGTTACAAATTCAGCAATCCGATGGATATGGAGTTTGCGCAAAATGGCGATTTGTATATGTTGGAATACGGTTCGGGCTGGTTTACGAGCAATGATGATGCACGGTTGGTTCGGATTGAATATAATGGTGGGAATCGGAAACCGAATATTCAATTGGGTTCGGATAAATTGTCGGGTTCGATTCCGTTCACAGCGCATTTAAATGCGAATGGAACGACGGATGCAGATGGTGATTTATTGCAATATGTTTGGAAGGTGACGGGTAAAAATGGTTTTTCCAAAACGTTTAAAACGCCCTCTGCGCCGATTACGCTGAAAAAAGCGGGCGTTTACACGGCAACTTTGACGGTGACGGATAGCAAAGGGGCATCGAATACGCAATCTTTGGAATTGACGGTGGGGAATGAGCCGCCTGTTGTAACGGTTGATATGCCAAAAGGGAATAAATCGTTTTACTTTCCAAATCAACCTTTTGCGTATAAAATCAACGTTTCGGACAAGGAAGATGGCAGTCTTGCAGACGGTAGAATCAATCGGGAACAAGTGGCTGTCACCGTAGATTATTTGGCGGAAGGTTTTGACAAAGTGGCGATTGCGCAAGGGCATCGTTCGGCGGATGCGACGGCAAAAGGCTTGAAATTGATTGCAGGGAATGATTGCAAATCGTGTCATAAGGCAGAGGGAAAATCTATCGGACCTGCGTATTTTGACATCGCTGCGAAGTACAAAGGGGATAAAACAGCGTTAGAAAATTTGACGAAAAAGGTGATTTCGGGTACGAGTGGCGTTTGGGGCGAGACGGCAATGGCGGCGCATCCCCAACTTTCTACGGAAGATGCGGCATCTATGGTACAATATATTTTGGGATTATCGGAAACTGCCAAATTAAATCGTTTGCCGATAGAAGGCACTTATACGCCGAAATTGGCGGCAGAGGATAAAGGACAAGGCGTTTTCCTGTTGCGGGCGGCGTATGCAGACCAAGGCGCGAATGGCTTGCCGTCTTGTTTGACCGAACAAACGATTGCGTTGCGGCATCCGAAAATCGGTGCACATGATTTTGACCAATTTAACGAGGTTCAAAAAATGAGTTTTGGCGGGAATCAATTCGTAATTCCTTCTAAATCAGGCAGTTATATCGGTTTGAAGCAAATGGATTTAACGAGTTTGACGGCAGTGGAATTGTTTGTTTCTGCGCCAAAACCAGGTTTAAATGCCGCAGGTGGGGATGTAGAAATTCGATTAGGGTCGCCGACAGGCAATTTAATTGGTTCATTGACTGTACCGATTACTGAAAAAATGAGTTTGAGTCCTCCGTCTATGCTGTTGCAGCTCACGCCTACGGTCGGCGTTCACGATATTTATATCGTGTTCAAAAACCCGAAAGCGGAAACTTCTTTGATGGTTATGATGGGCGCGCTCTTTAAGCAGTAGGATTTTTTCCCGCAGATTGCCGATTTTTATTTTTCCATTAGAAATCCGCGCAATCTGCGGGAAAAAACGTTATAAAATTTTATAAATTAGGAATAATCCAAATAAAATTAATGCCCAACCAGAGAGTTGTCGCAAACGAACGATATACGCCCCTTTCATATTTTGGCGCAATCGTTTGGCAAACACAATTTTGAGTAAATCGGTTGCCACTATCGTTAAAAATAAGCTGATTAAAAATATCCAAGCGTTCCACGGGCGCGTCGCTGCGTCGGTTACGCTCGTGCCTGCGGGTCCTATCCAAAAAAGAATTGTTCCGGGATTTGCGCCATTGACCAAAAATCCTTTAACCCATAATTGCCAATCATTTTTTGTAATATTTTGATTATCAATATTTTGTGCGGCAATTTTAGTTTTAAAAAGGTTGGCGATGCCAAAACTGAGTAATAAAAGTCCGCCAATCCAACTCATCCATACGTGGAAATCCGAAGTCGCTGCCCACGTTTGAATGCCCGCTATGCCGTAAAAGGCTGCTATCATATACAAAAAATCGCTCAACCATACACCCGATACGAATATCAAACCTGCTTTTGAACCGCGTTCAATCGTCGCTTGCAGCAGCACGAAAAAAACGGGACCCACAATCACGCTCAAGGTCAAACCGAGCAAAATACCTTTTACCATAAATTAGGGTGAATGATGAATGATAAATGAGGAATGATGAATTTTTACAAAAATTCATCATTCCTCATTTATCATTCATCATTTGTGAAAAAAAGCATAAATTTGTGTTAAGCGCGCTTACTCAATCGTTGTGTAAGCAATATTTTATTGTTTTTACCCACCAATTGCACCAAATACATGCCATGTGGCAAATCGGTAATATCGTACTTTTCCCCTTTTTCCACTTCAAAATTTTTCATTTTCCTGCCCACCATGTTGTAAACGAGGATGCGTCCCACTAAATCCTCTTGGGTGATGCCAATAAAATCTTGAGCAGGATTGGGATAAATGCTCAATTCGGGTGGCACTCTGCGGGACATGTTACCGCAATTGTCACAAGCATTCCCAGTTTTGTCTGTTTGCGCCGCCGCGCTAAATGTTACCAGACTGAACATTGAAAACATACACATCAGTATTTTTCGCTTCATCGGCAAGGTTTGATTTTTTTTTAATAATCGTTTGTACGATATATAATTGATTGATTGGAGGTCGGTTAGAGCGATAAAAAGTTTTTACTATGAATATGATACCTTGTAAAACCAGTTCCAGTAAAATTTTGTGTGCAAGTTACACAATAATTTTGGATAAAACAAGTTGCAACCTCAAACTTTAAACTTTTTTTAACAATATGTGTAGCACAATTTTTCAAAAATTCATTTTTTTTAGGATATATAATGGTAGCCCAAAAGTGGGATATAATTGGAACACAGATTTTACAGATTTACAGATTGACACGGATTTTTGTTTTTTTGCTGTGATTTAGAACAAAAATACCCAAAAATCTGTGTAAATCCGTAAAATCTGTAAAATCTGTGTTTCAATTATTACAAATAAAATTAAAAAATATATACCTTTTTTGCAAATGATTACACTGTTACAAAAATACTCGGATTGGATACAAAAAGAGGCTTATAGATTAGGCTTTTCTTTTATTGGTTTTGCGAAAGCGGAACAGATGGATCCCGAAGCGCGCCGTTTGGAAAAGTGGTTGAATGCAGGGTATCAAGGGGAAATGGGTTATATGGCGCATCATTTTGATAAACGCGTTGACCCGCGCAAATTGGTCGAGGGCGCGAAAACGGTGATTACTTTACTCCATAATTATTACCCCGAAAAAACGCAAACCGACCCTGACGCGCCTAAAATAGCGCGTTATGCGTATGGGCAAGATTATCATTTTGTCTTGAAGGATAAATTGAAAGCGTTGATTTATTTTATTCAGAGGGAAATTGGCGCGGTGAATGGGCGGGCATTTACGGATTCTGCTCCGATTTTGGAACGGGATTGGGCGCGGCGCAGTGGGACGGGTTGGGTTGGCAAGAATACGTTGTTGATTCATCCGAAACAAGGGTCGTATTTTTTTTTGGCGGAGTTGATTTTGGATTTGGAATTGGTGTATGACGCGCCGATGAAGGATTATTGTGGGCGGTGTCGGCGGTGTATCGATGCTTGTCCGACGGAGGCAATTGCTGAAAATGGCTATTTGATGGACGGTAGTAAGTGTATTTCTTATCTAACAATAGAATTACGGGATAAAATCCCTGATTTTTTTAAGGATAAGATGGAAAATTGGATGTTTGGTTGTGATATTTGTCAAGAAGTTTGTCCTTGGAATCGATTTGCTAAAAAACATGCAGAACCTGCTTTTGAACCGCATCCAGATTTGTTGGGGTTGAAAAAAGCGGATTGGGTAGAATTGACGCAGGATGTTTTTAATCAATTGTTTAAAAAATCGGCGGTGAAACGGACAAAATTTGTGGGTTTGAAGCGGAATATTGATTTTTTAAAGGGAGGATAGTTGGAATTAGGATTAAATGGGATTTTTTTTGGGATTAAATGGGATTGATTTTTTGGGATTATTAGGATTTTCAATCCTAATAATCCCAAAAAATCAATCCCATTTAATTCCAAAAAAATCCCATTTAATCCAAATTCCAACCTACCCCATCCTTTATTTACGCAATACTTTCGATTCCGTCATCGTTTCTCCATCATAAGTTCTTATGATGTAAACGCCTGATTGCCAATGTGTTGTATTAATTTTCATGGGTGCGGTTGCATCCGTTGCTTGTTCAAAAATCATTTTACCCAATAAATCAAAGATTTGCACTTTATAATTACGATTTGCCCCAACCAAATCCAGCGTTAATTCATTTTCGATTGGGTTGGGATATAATAATAAATTGTTATCCTCTGATAAAACGCTTTTACCTCTGCCTTTGACCAACGTTACAGTGAACGTACAAGTGACCGTATTACCACACTCGTCGGTTGCGGTGAATACAGTCGTGGTTGTCCCGATTGGGAAGACCGAACCCGACTGCAAACCAGAAACAAAAGTAACTTTCACCTTGCTCCCTGGACAAGTCGTCACCGCAATTAGAGGATTATACTTGACTACCGACGGACCTTGCACTGTAAAAGTGGCATTTCCTGGACAATTCGTAAAAGCAATTGTAAATGGCTTCGGTTTCACTGTCACCGTATAAGAACAACTTTGCATATTGCCGCAAGCATCCGTTGCTGTGAACGTAAGCGTCGTCACCCCCACTGGAAAGACCGAACCAGACGGGAGATTCGTAGCTGCCCCTGTCACGGTGACTGGATTAACTGGACAAGTACTGCTCGCTATCGGCAGCACGTACGGGTAAGGAATACCGCCCGATTGCGTTGCCGTCGTGACCACATTGTTCGGACAAGCAAAAGCCAAATTGCCCTTTGGTTTCACAGTCACTTTAAGCAAACAAGTTTTAGAATTACCACATCCGTCCGTTATCGTGAAACGAAGCGTCGTCACCCCAATTGGAAACGCAGCACCCGATGCCTTATTGGTCGCATCCGCCGTAACCACCGCGCCACTGACCCCACAAGTCGAACTTGCCGTTGGTGCACTATAAGTAACCACCGCCGTCGATTGACCCGCAGCCGCCGTCACCATAATATCTAATGGACAATTCACGGTTAAAACACCCGTTGGAATCACTTTTATCGTCGTCGCACAAGTTTGGGTATTGCCACACGCGTCTTTGATGGTGAAATTAAGCGTCGTCGTGCCCGCAGGAAAGGCAGTGCCCGATGCTTGATTGAGGGCTGCTGGCGTAACCGTTAACCCGCCAATCGGACAGGTCGTCGTCGCCGTTGGCGGCAGGTAACTAATAACCCGCGTGATTTGACCCGCTAAAGTATTGACCGTCAAGTTATTAGGACAACTAACGGTTAATAATTCATTGGGCGACGGTTTGACGATGACATTAAAAGTACAAGATTTGGTCATGCCACAACCATCGGTTAGGGTGTAATTCACAGGAGTCGTCCCTATCGGAAATGCTCCACCCGAAGCAATATTGGTTGCCGCAGCCGCCACAGACACCGTACCCACAGGACACGTTGAAGTGCCCGTCGGCGCAGCATAATTAACATTCGCCGTAGCTTGACCTTCGGCAGCCGTCGCAATCACATCTGCGGGACAAACAGGGGTCAAAACTCCTGTCGGCGTAACCGTAATCGGGAAAGAACAAGTCTGAGTATTACAACACGCGTCTGTTGCATTGAAAGTAAGGGTCGTCGTTCCAACAGGAAACGCGCTGCCAGACGGCTTCGTGCCTGCTGCAGGCGTAATCGTGACCGTCGAGGACACACAAGTGGTTACGCCAGTTATGGGCGGGTAAGTCACATTAGCAGTGGATTGCCCCGATGCCCCAACAACGGTGATAGGGACAGGACAATTTAAAGTGATTGTGCCGCCAGTGGGCAATGCCGTAATCGTCACAGCCGTTGCATTCGATTCGCAACCAAAAAGGTTTTTCACTTTGACGCTGTACGGACCCGCTGCCAAACCCGTTTTGACATTCGATGCTTGATAAGTAGTACCGCCATCAAAACTGTATTGGACACCCGTTTGCGCCGTCACCGTAATCGAACCTGTAGGCACTGCACAAGTCGGTTGTACGGTTGTAACCGCAGGTGCGGTCGTACAGTCATATAAAGCAGCCACATCTGCCGCCGTTAATTCCCGATTGTAAATGCAAAGGTCGTCCATATCGCCTTGATAAGGATTCGGGTCGCCCGACCACCAATTGCCTAAATGCAGCGAACCCCCACTACACGACCCAATAGAACCCGTCGTCGGATTGCTTTGTTGCAAAACGCCATTCAGATAATATTTCATGGTCGTACCATTGAAAGTTGCCACGACTAAATTCCAAGTATTTAAAGTAGGGTCTGCGGGCTGCGAAGTCAACCCTGTCCAACCCGACCCTGGCGCACAATTGGTATTACTTCTAAGTAAAAAATAATATTGAAGTGGATTCGTGGCGTTGGCGTAAATGAACATCCCATATTGTTCATTCGCAGAAGTGGCAAACGCCGATTTGCCTAAAATCGCCATTTGACGATTCACCGTTGGTCGCACCCAGACAGCGATAGAGATATTTGTCGGACTTAAAACCGCATTGTGCGGAATATCAATATAATCCGTCGTACCATTGAAAGCATAAGCACTGTTCGGAACTCCGAAACGATTGGTCGTCAGCGTAGCCCCATTGACAGTGCCGTGATTGGCAGTAGGACTGGCATCATTGGCGTTCCCATTGAAAAGGTAACACGCCACTCGACCAGTGGTAATGTCTTGCGCATTCAAAGCAGTAGTGCATAAAGTTGTTGCCAACAAAATGCTTTTCAACTTGTGAAAATGGATCGTCATTGTTCTGTCTGTTTTAGTTAAAAAATAAATTTTTAAAAAATTTAAAAAGCTGATTTACAAACAGTTATCAAAGTATTGTCGTTTGGTGCGGACAATAGGAGTACTGTTCCAAATCAGGTTCATCCTAATTTGAAAATACATATAGGTACGGGACAGGATAAGTTAATCGTCGATTTCCGTCAGAAGCAACATGCAACGGAGTTTTGTGAATAATCGGTTGTTGAATCAATCCATGAAACTTTTGGGTACTTGTTTTTAGTTAGAAAATGAAATTATCTTTTGTTCATACAAAGGTAAATGGTTTTTAACCAAATCCAAATTTTTTTCAAGTTTTTTTTAGAAATTTTGAAATTAAATTTGTATTATAAGTGTTTTTTTAAAATTTAATTTCAATTGATGTGTTTTTTTGATATTTTAAATCGGTGAAAAAAAGTAAATAACTCATTTTTGGGAAAAAGACGATACGAATAGATGTACAGATTTTACGGATTTCACCGATTTGTACGAATTTTTTTTATTTTTTTTTGCTTAAAACCAAGCATTCGGGTTCCCAAATCCGTACGAATCGGTGAAATCCGTAAAATCCGTACATCCATTCGTATCCCAATTATCCCAAAGTGTAACTTAAAAATGAAACATCCCTGAAAATCTCGTTGAATCCGTTCCATCTGTGCCCAAAAGTACGCGTTCCAATCGGATTCATAACAGTCGATTTGCCTTCACAAATGCACTAAATCGTTCCATCGCTACTTCCAAATCGGATTTTGAAATATATGGAAAAACCATTCTAAATAATCCTTTTTTGGTGTGTCCGAAACCATTGCCGGGCGTTAATAAAATGCCTGTGGAGTGATACAAATGAACCCAAAAATCGGATTCTGCTTGTTGCGTCTGCGCTTTTAAAAATTCAGATAAGTCCATCCAAACAAATAAACTACCATAAGAAGGCGTATATACAATGTTTAAATTTTTCAAACAACGCACTACTACAATATAAGATTCTGTCAATGCTTTTTGATTGTGTTGAATATACGTTTCTAAAAAATCAGTATCTTCCAACAACAATTGCAATAACCATTGGGTATGATTGGAAATCGCATGTGCTAAATTCAAATTTTGATAGGCGTTGATAAACGATTCATTGTGCGAATACACCAGCCCAACTCGAAAACCAGAAATCCCAAAATCTTTCGACAATGCGTACCAATAATGCAAATAAGGACTTTTTTTAATTTCCATGATTTGCGCAAAAGATTGAAAATCAATTTGTTCTGTATAATCCTTTGCAATTTCAGGATGGCGTGTATGGATTAAGGATAATCCATAAATTTCATTCACAACTAAGTGAATTGCTTTTGAAATGCACCAATCTGCTATTTTTTCTAATTGTTCGGTGCGATAAATGCCTCCAGTTGGATTATCTGGATGCGTCAATATCAAGATTTTAAATCGTTTTCCAGCTTTTTCAAGGGTTGTAAGGGCTTTTTCCAAGTGCGGAATGTCCGTTAACAACCCATTTTGAAGGTCACTTAACTCATGGTGCGTAATTAAATCATATCTTTCTAATTCAGATATATTATTAAGGTCGTTTTTGTAAACGGAGTAACACGGCGCGGGAATGACCGCAACATCTCCCGCATCGCCTAAAATAAATGCGGTTAATTCAATCGCGCCCGCCGCACCGGGTGAAATCGCAATTTTATTGGGGTCTATGGGGCATTTAGTTAAAAATTTAGCAGTAAAATCAGCTAATGCTTGTCTAAATTCTGGCGCGCCTAAAGTTGAGGTGTAACCAGATACCCAATCTGGAATACTATGGGTGCGCGAAAGCTGTTCTAAATGACCTTTCAACATTGCCCAACTGAGTTTATTTTCGGCAACATTGAGGGGAAAACCGCCAGTTGGATTGTCCTGTTCGTGGTAAATATTTTGAATTGCTTCAAAATAAAGGTCTAAATCGACGCGAATGGTGGTTTGTAATGCTTTTTCGCCGCGCTTAGAGAGGGTCATATTATTTATATTTTATTTTTATAATAAGTCATTAGACAAAATTAAACGTACAACTTGACGCAAGTTGCAAACTTGCGTCAAGTTATAATTAGACAAAATTAAACGTACAACTTGACGCAAGTTGCAAACTTGCGTCAAGTTATAACTTTAGACAAAATTAAACGTACAACTTGACGCAAGTTGCAAACTTGCGTCAAGTTATAACTTTAGACAAAATTAAACGTACAACTTGACGCAAGTTGCAAACTTGCGTCAAGTTATAACTATTTAATAATCCATATTTTA
>JBDKKX010000132.1:0-11265 GCA_039795795.1 Bacteroidota bacterium
GATAACTTTTTGAGTATCAAGGATTTGTGAAGAACCATCTGCTTTTGAAACCTTGATTTGATGCGCATTTTCAAACGAACCGTGTCCGTAAAAAACATCAATTTTATTCTTTTTCATCAAAAACGCGACCCCATCACAAGTCTGTGAAACGACTTGATTTTTGCGTTGAATCATCTGCGCCATATCCACCGTCAAATCCCCTGAGATATTTAATCCATGTAATTTGAATTTATGCACCGCATTGTGATAATGTTCGGACGAATCCAATAACGCTTTGGACGGAATACAGCCCACATTTAAACAAGTGCCGCCTAAGGTTGCATATCTTTCGACGATTGCGGTTTTTAAACCCAATTGGGCGGCGCGGATGGCGGCTACATAGCCCCCAGGACCCGAACCGATTACTGTTACATCGTATTGCATATTTGTAATTTTTTGATACCAGTTGGAATTAGGATTAAATAGGATTTTTTTGGGATTAAATGGGATTGATTTTTTGGGATTTTTTGGGATTATATCGGGTTACACTTTTGGATACATTGCGATACGAATGGATGTACGGATTTTACGAATTTCATGGATTCGTACGGATTTTTGTCAAAAAAAATCCGTACGAATCGGTGAAATCCGTAAAATCCGTACATCCATTCGTATCCCATCGTATCACAAGTTGTAACCCAATATAATCCCAAAAATCCCAAAAAATCAATCCCATTTAATCCCAAAAAAATCCTATAAAATCCCAATTCTAAGGAACTTCGATTTTATTAATAATTTGATTCACAATATCTTCCGCCGTCATATTTTCCGCTTCCGCCTCATACGTCAGCCCAATCCGATGCCGCAAAACGTCCTGACAAATTTGCCGAACATCCTCTGGAATCACATACCCGCGCCGCTTCAAAAACGCATAAGCCTTCGCCGCCAAAGCCAAATTAATGCTCGCACGCGGAGAACCCCCATATTCAATCATATTTTTCAAGCGCGGCAACCCATATTTTTCAGGATTCCGCGTCGCAAACACGATGTCGAGAATATATTGTTCAATTTTTTCATCCATATACACCCGACTCACCACCTGTCGCGCCCGCAAAATTTCGTCAATCGTCACCACTTTATTGACCGCAATCGCAATGCCCGTCAAGTTTCGGCGCACAATCTCCCGTTCTTCCGCCTGATTCGGATACGAAATCTTGACTTTCAACATAAATCTATCCACTTGCGCCTCAGGCAACGGATAAGTACCCTCTTGTTCAATCGGATTTTGCGTCGCAAGCACCAAAAAAGGCTCGACCAATTTAAACGTATCATTCCCAATCGTCACTTGCCGTTCCGCCATCGCCTCCAACAACGCGGATTGCACCTTCGCAGGTGCCCGATTAATCTCATCCGCCAACACAAAATTGGCAAAAATGGGTCCTTTCCGAACCGCAAATTCCGCTTTATTCGGATTATAAATCATCGTACCGATGATATCGGCGGGCAACAAATCTGGCGTAAATTGAATACGACTAAATTGCGCGTTCACCGCCGCCGAAAGGGTTTTAATCGCCAACGTTTTCGCCAAACCGGGCAACCCTTCCAACAAAATATGCCCCCGCGTCAACAAACCTATCAATAAACGGTCAATCATATTCTGTTGACCGACAATCACTTTGGCAGTTTCAGCTTGGAGCGCGTCTAAAAAACGACTTTCAATATAAATTTCCTGATTTAATGCGTCAATTTCGGATGCCGTCATTTTTATAATAACTTTTTTTAATTTTTGTTTAATGGATTATCTTTCGCAACGCTTCAAAAGTCGGATTCACTGCAATAATCGTCCCTTCCTGATTCAATAAAAGCTTTGTCGGAATCACCCTTACCCCAAATTTTTTTGCCAAAGGGGAATCAAAATGTTTTAAATCAGAAACATGATATGTCCAATGCAAGTTCCATTGCGCAATCGCCTGCATCCACCGATTTGGGTCTTTTTCAATAGCTATCCCAATGATTTCCAATTGTTTAGATTTATATTCCTCGTAAAAAGCGACCAATTCAGGTGCTTCAGTTCGGCAGGGACCGCACCAACTGCCCCAAAAATCCAACAAAATGTATCGATGTCCTTTTTTTAAAACATCCGACAAAGAAAGACTATCCCCTTTCGGCGACAGCGCGGTAAAATCAGGTGCTTTCGCACCGTTGATAGCCGACGGCGTTCTATACCTATATCGAACGACAATCCAGCCCACGAGCAACACAAGTACAACAATCCATTTTTTGTTCATTTTAAAACTGATATTTCGCGCAAATATCGTTTTTCTTTCTCTAAAATCACATCTTTTTTTTGACTTTTGCGTACATTTGCCGTCTAAAAAAAATAAAATTTTGTCAAATCCTTTTTTAACAGAAAAAATATTTGTTTTGGAAACAAAAAATAACGAAAATATAACACCCGTCATTTCACTCATCGCTCAAGATTTTGGACTCACGACTCAAAATCCAACCAACATCGCCGCTTTTTTAGCCTACCTTGCCGATGTCATTGCATACATGCTCGAACATCAAACCGACAAATTGTTTGGATTGATGTACCGTTTGGACATTGACGAGCATAAAATTCAAGCCGTATTTGCGCCCTTTCCTGCCGAATCCCCCAATGTAGGCTTGGCGCGCTTGGTTTGGGAACGGCAATTAGAACGCGTCAAAACGCGCAAAACTTATACCACACCCCCAGTAGAAGACGAATGGCAATTTTAAATCAAGGATTTAAATATAATAATTGCTTATACATTAACGTACAATATATCCTTTACCTCAAAAGATATAATTTCACAAGAAAGCCATTTTTTATAGAGCAGGTGAATTTTTTTTGGTGTAACTTTGCAAGTAGATTAACAGCATATCGAAAACGTATTTAAATAAAAAACCCTATTTCAAATGGCACGATTTATGAATTTTGCCGCATATCTTGGAACAATTTTACCAAAGCTGAATAAATGTAGTAAATTTTTTTTTACAAAAAACAAACTATTGAATGACGTATTATTGTTGGAACTGATTTATAGCGTATCATTCAAGTACATTCAAACCAATTAATTAAATGTTAGACTTTTTCTCTACCTATTCCAAAATCGAACACCCGAGTTTGGAGATGGTCTGTTTCACATTCATATTATCCTTTTTGCTTTCCGCGCTGATAGCCTTCACTTACGAAAAAACCACTTTCAGTACGGTTAGACATTATGGACTTATGCAAACTTTTATCCTCAGTTCATTGATTGCAACCATGATTTTGCAAGCCATCGGGGATAATGTAGCCAGTGGATTAGGCATTTTGGGCGCGCTGCGCGTCGTCTCGTTTAGAACGACTTTAAGGAATCCACGAGATATGATTTTTGTGTTTGCGTCGATGGGCGCGGGCATGGCATCGGGGCTATTTGGATTTTTTATAGCGATTCTCGGGACGCTTTTTTTCTGCATCGTGTGTTTTTTAATACGGTTTTCGCCGTTTCACTTTTCACACATGCCGATTTGGACGCTCAAAATGAAAGGCGAAGATTGGGTTTTTTTACACGATGATTTTAAACAAATTATGTCAGAATTCTGCAAATACGACACTTTGGAGGGCGTTGAACGAGATAAAGATGGTACAAAATTGTACCAATATAGCATTATGTTGAAAGATGAATCCCAACAGCGTGACCTTTTTAAATCTCTTGGTTATATGCAAGTGGAAGTATATGTATTTAGTAAGAAAAAAGACAAATAATTTTTTTAAAATCACAAAGCTATGAAATTTAATATATTATATTTTGTTTGGTTAGTGCTATTTGCCGTAGGCGGTTTGTTAATTTATCGATTTTCGAACCATGCAGCCATCGAATTGTTTGGCACTGCGGAAACAGAAGGTTTAGTACTCAACTATGAATACCCTGTTTTGGTGCAAAAAATCAAGGTGCGCGCAGGAGCAGCCGTCCGCAAAGGCGATACTTTATTGGTACTCACAAGACCAGAGTTGGAAAAACAATCTGTGTTGAAAACAACAGAATTGCAACAAGACCAAGCGGCAAAACAAGCGTCTGAAGAAAACCTACGCAATGAAATTGAAAAATTAACAGGGGAACACACGGCAAGAATCAATGGTTTGAAAACGGATATTCGCATGTTGGAGGCGGAAGAAGAGGCGCAAGCGGATTTGCGCCGATTGGTTTCCAATGAAAAAAACACAAGAAGTTTGTTAATTGATAAAATTCACCTCCTCGAAAGTACGGTGAAAATGGAAGAACGGCGTTATTCGACGCAAATGCAGCAGCTTCAAGCGCAACGCATTGCGAATGCTTCGGTGCATGATACGAAGATGAATTCGGTGCATCAAGAGATGGGTTTTATGAAAGATGCGCAAACTAAATTGATTTTACGGGCACCGATGGATGGTTTTATTGAAAATGTAACGGTTTTTGAAAGTGAGACGGCTGCACAATTCAAACCTTTATTGAAAATTAATCCAAAAATGCCTGATAAAGTCAAAGGTTTTTTGCCGGAAGCGTCAGAAGCGATGTACAGGATTGGCGATACCGTTCGATTGAAGTCTTTGACGCGCCCGACGGTGATAGATGAAGGGATTTTGATTGGCACTGCGCCGCAATTGGTGGAATTGCCTTTGCGGTTGCGCAAAAATCAAATGATGAATAAGGCTTGGGGACGGGAAGTTTATATTAAACTGCCGCCTAAAAATGATTTTTTCATAGAAGAGAAAGTTTTAATTATTTTAAAAAATAAAAAATTGTAATAAATTCGAGTGCGTTGTACAGGTTTGAATTCGGATTAAATAGGATTTTTTGGGATTAAATGGGATTGATTTCTTAGTACGTGACAAAAAGGATTTTCATCACAGATTGAACAGATTCAACGGATTTTCACAGATTTTTTTTGATTTTCAATCATTAAAACCCAAAAAAATCTGTATAAATCTCGTGGAATCTGTTCAATCTGTGCCGAAAAGTATTTTTGTCACGTACTAAGGATTGATTTATAAGATTTTTAGGATTTTAATCTGATGAATCTGATGAATCTTATAAATCAATCCCATTTAATCCCAAAAAATCCCATTTAATCCAAATTCAAAGGCTCACTTGAATTCATTCTTTTCGGTCTAACGGAACTTATAAATATTTTTTTAATCTGTAAACTTATAACCATGCTTGGTAAGACAACATTAAAGGTGAATTTATTGTTAGAAAGCAACAAAAAATTGCTGTTTTTAGAACAAACCGTTGAGAACGGCGGGCGTTTTGCACTCATTGGAGGCAAACCCGAAATTCACGAATTTGCTGTTTCAACTTTGGTTCGAGAGGCAAAAGAAGAAACAGGTATCGAAATTCAAGAAGCAGATTTGCGCTTAGTCCATGTTTTGCAAGAGAAAAAAAATAAAAAAACACAAATTGTATTGTTTTTCAAAGCAAAACGTTGGAAAGGAGAAGCGAAATCGGAAGAACCTAAGAAATTCAAAAATATCTGTTGGTTTTCATACTTAGATTTACCCGAAAATTTGAATCCGACAACCCGTCGGGTTATTGAGCGCGTTTATGAAGGAGAATCGTTTACTGCAATAGATACACGGGAGATTTCTCAGGAAGTGAATTTCGCACCTGTTTTGGAAGAGGCGATTGCTTAATTATACTTTTGAATTCGGAATGGAGGGAAACGTAGGAATCAAGCATTTTGAACCTTGATTCCTACATTCCTAATTCAAATATTATTCATAACCAACTATCATTCAATATGTTACGTTCAACGCTTTTTCTCATAGCGTGTTTTTGCGGGCTTGCAGCGCGTGGAATTTGCGCTGGAGAAGACCCGATTCGATTGTCTGTTCGAGACGTTTTGGCGAGTGCTGAGAAAGAACATCGCATCTTGGCAGGGCATCAAACCCTTCAATTTATGAATGGTTTGAATTATAAATTGCCGATGGTGAAAGATTTGGCGGTGAAGTATGGCGCGGACGATGTTTCACAATCGAAACAGCAATATGGTATTGCGGTTTCTTTTAATACGTTTGCTAAAATCCGTGCGCAAGAGGGGGTGAAGCAAGCGCAATTGGAATTATATCAAGCTAAAAATGATGTATTACTCGTTCAAATTGTGAAAGAACGGTATTTAAATATTGCGAATGTTTATTACACCCAAACTGAATTGACAAAACAGCAACGGTTGGATTCGCTTTTGCAGATGCGCAATGGTACTTTGAAATTGGCATTGCAAAAGGGGATGACGGTCAAGGTTAAAGATTTAGTGGAGACGGAAGAGCATATTAAAACGGTGCGTTCTAATATACAGGGGCTCCAAAATATTTTGAAAGCAGGCTACCAACAAATCCAACAATATGTTGGAATACAGCATGAAGTGGCGTTGAATTTCAATGATTTTATCAGTGTTTCCAAAGTTGAAAACATTGTTAACTTGTTGAAAAACAATAAATTACGCAATTCTCCTGAGTTGCGTGCGTTTCAAAGTAAGATGAATTTAGTTCAAACGGCGTTAAAGTTGGACGAGGCAGATTTTAATTCTTATTTTGACAATTTTCAATTGAATTATTCAATAAAGGCGGCAAATGCGTTTTCTCCCAAAGATTTTGGAATTCGGTTTGGCATTAATATTCCAATTAAAGGCAATTTTCGTCCGAAACAAAATGAATATTTATTGAATATGAAAATGGCTGAAAATGAATATAATTTTGCTGCTTTTGAACAAGACCGGTTGACGAAATTGCAAATTGTGAAGGTTGAAAACTTGCTTAAACAGTATAAAACGGTGACGGAGCAAGCAAATCAAGGTTTAGCTAAAAATATGTTGGAAAATGAGGCGGTTTCTATGCGGCTTTCCGCAGCAGATATTATTGATTTGAAAATACTCCAACACGAAAAAGAAGCGGATTTGATTAAAATTAATCATGAATTGGTGCGTGAGTATATTGTTTTATTGGAACTGACAGGCGATTTAGTGTATTCGCCTTTGAAAAATTATTTGAGCAATCAATTGGAGAAGTATTGATTGTGGCTGTCTCAAAAGAAAAAATCACAAAATATTATTGGGTTGGGATACGAATGGATGTACGGATTTTACGGATTTTACGGATTTCACCGATTGGTACGGATTTTTTTGGAATTCCTGCTCGAAATCCAAGCAAAAAATAAAAAAAATCCGTACGAATTCGTGAAATCCGTGAAATCCGTACATCCATTCGTATCCCGACCGAATAATATTGGGTCTAAAAATTTAATTTTACCCTTTTGAGACAGCCACAGGATTAATTTTTCCACTTAATATTACAACCGCCACTTGGATATTGCTTTTCCGATAAAGTTTCGCCCAATAAAATTTGGTTAATAGCATTGCGCAAATCTTCGCCTGTCACGGGCAATCCCGAATTCGGACGCGATTTATCCAACCTTCCCCGATACGCTAATTGCCGATTTTCATCAAAAAAGTAAAAATCAGGCGTACAAGCCGCATCATAATCCAACGCAACTTGTTGATTCTCATCGTATAAGTACGGAAAAGGATAACCCACCGTTTTGGCATGAACGGTCATTTTAGCGGGCGCGTCTTGCGGATATTTTTCAGCATCATTGCTGCTGATGCCGACGAAACCAATCCCTTTTGCCCAATAATCTTTTGCCAATTGAACAATTGCTTCGTTCACATGCAGCACATACGGGCAGTGATTGCACAAAAACATCACGACCGTCCCACGAGTGCCTGCAATATCCGCAAAACGAATCCTTTTACCCGAAACCGTATCGGGCAATTTAAAATCAGGTGCGATGGTGCCTAACGGCAACATTTTAGAAGCAGTAAATGCCATATTTTTCCCTGTGGTTAAAGTTTAACAAATTTGCTGCGATGCACAACATCGCCTTGTCGCATCAACATAAAATACATCCCTTGGTTCAAAAAAGACACATTTAAAGCCGATTTGGATTGAAAACCTGCTTTTTCCAACACCATTTGCCCCATTTCATTGAATATGGAAACATTCCAAAGCCCATTTTCCAAATCCAATCTCAACTCATTCGCCACAGGATTCGGCTTCACAGCCCCAAGTGAAGTCGAAATATCTTCCACAGCCGTCCCTTTTTGCCAATTCGTAAAATCCAGATTCACTATTTTAGTCGCGCCCTGCCCGTTGAAAGTCGCCAGTACACCCGCAGGCACCTCCACTTGACTAAAAGTCATACTCGAATGCACAATCAAAGTCAATGTTTTACGCCGCATCCAAGTCGGCACCGCATTTAAATTAAAATTAAGAACAATTTCCTTACTCGACGGCTGTAACGAAAAATCCACCGCTTGACGCATAATTAAATATTCATATACTTCCTGCAACGGAGCCATCCACATCCTATCCGAACCCGATTTGCCATACGCCTGCTCAATCCGTTGCATATAACTTTTAAATAAATTGAATCGGTAGCCGCCCCACTGCAAATCATCTATCCGATGCGTAAATTCATTATACCAAAAATGGATTTTATCCGAACTTTTATCCGCCGTCGCCTCCAAACGGTGGTATTCATTAACGCTTTCTTCCCAACCCTGCCGATGCACCACCAACGGACCCGTCGATATATTATCATCCACCTGCAAACCTTTGTACCCCACAAATTGTCCTTGTTGGTCAAAAACCAACCGATGCCCCGCTTGAAAGGCTTTCGGATGATAAAGCGTATCGCTCGACGGCGGAATAAAAATCGGCATTTCTATCTTCGCCTTCGTGTGCGTGCGGACGGCAGTATTGTTTTTAACAATTTCATCCGTGTAAACCTGCGCAGTCATCGGATTGGTTGTTGCCGCTTTATGCGAATACGTGTGATTGAACACGTCCCAGCCCAAATCATAAAGCGTATCCAATTGTTTCCACGTCAAAATGCCCGGCGCATTGTCCTGATGAATGTCAATGTCCGCCAGATTCGCCGTGTTCCATGCCAAACCCGATTTGAAAGGCAAAGCATTGCCACAACCGTCGGTGTAAGTGAGGGGCGGATAAATCGCGTTATCCCCCGCGACTTTGCCGCCGCGAAACATGGGCAATACGGTCGTAATCGCGTCATCTGTGGCATCGTCGAAGGTCAGACTGTACGCAAAATCTTTGTTAAATTTTAAAGGAGCTTTAGATACGGAGATGGAAGAAGGCGGTGCATCGAATTTTATCGTCACTTTTTGTGCAACGACGGTGCTACTGCTCAACGCTATAAGCGCGGCAATCCAGGTTCTGTTCATAGATTCTGTTTGTTTTTAAGACTAAGAAAGCGCAAAGTTAGGCTAAAATTTGTAAAAAATTTGGATTTTATCCTTTTTCTACTCATATTTGCACTATGAAATCATAAAATTCATTTTAATTAAATCCAAAAATCATGCAAAGTGCGAATCCACTTCCAGTCCCCTTTCCACTTGCGGTGATCCGAACGCAATTGCCTAAACCGCAGCGTCTCTACTCGCTTGAGGAATTTTTACAACGGGAAGAACGAGGTGACACCTTAAATGAGTATTTTAATGGCATTATTACAAAACTTCCTATGGCAAAAGGTGATCACAACCAAATCATTATGAATATGGGCACTGTTTTAAATAATATGTTTGACAAACAGGGCAAAAATTATTACGTTAGAGGTGGTCAACAATTAGTCTATTTGCCCAAACTGAATGTAAGTCTATATCCCGATGTTTTAGTAGTCGCAGAAACACCACAATATTTTGATACCAATGAAGTATTGCTCACCAATCCTTTGATTATCATCGAAGTTTTGTCGAGAGGCACCAGTAAATATGACCGTGGAGACAAGTTCACAAAATACAAAACGTTGGATTCCATTCAAGAATATGTTTTGATTGACCCCAAACGGTGTTTTATCGAAACATGGTTTCGAGAAGGCTCCAGACTTTGGGGGGACGCAGAGTTTGAACAAATGGACGGGCAACTTATTTTGCGTTCTGTGGATTGTGCTTTAGACATGAAAGCCATTTATAAAAATGTGAATTTTAAAAAATAATTTTCAATATAAATCATTGATAATCAATATTTTAAAGGTCGTTGGGGTTGCAACCCCAACGACCTTATTTTTATATCGCTTTTTCGATAAGGGCGATTTCAGAGGGATTTAAATCGTATAATTTATAAACCAATGTATCTATCGCGGACTCCAAATCGGCGGTCAAAATGACCACATCGGCTTTTTTTTGCGCTAAAATCGGTTCTGTAGAAGCAAAAACTAAAATTTGTAAAAAAATTTGGCGTTTCCAAATTTTATATGCATATTTGCGTTTCTAATAAAAATATTAATCATCTAGGCGTTCATTTTAAAACGGGTATCTTAAAAATGTCTGTAAGTATAAAATTGCCGTTGCGCAATTTGAATTTAACGGTGATTCAAGCCCTGCAAGAAAAATATCCTGAAGCTGAAGTTCAAGTCGAATTGCATCCTTCCAAAGCGATTGCACCTTTGAGTGAAGCTCGTTTTTGGAAAATCATTGCGGCGTTGGATTGGAAATGGGTAGATGAAGACGATGATGCCGTTTTGGAACCCGCTATTGCACTCCTTGTAGTGAGTTCCACCCGTCATATCTTTGAATTTGCGAATATTCTTTCCGAAAAATTATATAAATTAGACCATATTGACTACGCAAAACACATTGGCGAAACGGCTTGGAAACCGAATCATTTTTTTTCTGCGGATAATTTCCTGTATGCGCGCTGTTGTGTGGTAGCGAACGGCAAAAATTTTTATAATGATATTGAAAAAAATCCTGCTTTGATGCCCAAAGATATTACTTTTGAATCTTTATTGTATTTGCCTTCCATGGCTTATGAACGCAAAACCAATCAAAAATATGATTATACGCCCCTTTATCCTATCGAAACTTATAGTAATGTATTGGGGTGGATTCATAAAAATTCTGTGTAAATGAGCACTCATGGTAATTCCAAAAAAAATCAAAAAGAACATCATGTGTATGCGATTTACGATGCGGAGGAGGAAGATGTTTTCAAATACGGCATTAGTGATAAACCTATTGGCAAAGATGGACAATCTCGGAGAACCCGAGAACAAGTCGAGTATTTAAATCGGGCTGTAGGCTGGTTTCGGTACTATGCATTGTTGCTTTTTAGAGGCATTTTAGGTCGCCCGAAAGCGTTGGAAATCGAACAAGAATGTATTGACGCTTACGAAAAAAAATGTGGGCGAACGCCACGTGGCAATGTAGATTAAGTTTTTAGGACATTCA
>JBDKKX010000133.1:0-11140 GCA_039795795.1 Bacteroidota bacterium
AAAACATATTGTTTTTAATTTAAATAAATTTGATGAAATTAAGCGATTGATTTAATCGCTTTTTCCCAAAAAGTACCCTTTAACTCATTGATTCACAATTATTTGTAACTATTTTTAACTACGTCAAATTAAGCAAATGCACGGATAAGAGTGTGATAATTAAAAGGTAATTTTTCATAATAAATAAAATTTTAAGGACAAAACATGAGCTTTACAAAATATTGCAATCAATATTTTACAGTTTTTAGAAAATAGATTTTTAAAATAGTTTACAATTAAAAGTGTTTTAAAAGTTGATTCTTGAAGTTACCGCAAGATAAATACATATTCTTTTTCCTTTAAATTAAAAAAAGAAACAATAGAATATGCTACTAAAAATGCCGATACGTTTAGAAAAAAAATTTCAAAATTCATTGGTTTCCTTAGATTTGTAGTGAGTAATTATTTTTAATTTAGGCAAAACATTGGCTTTACAAAATATTGAAAATCAATATTTTACAGTTATTAGAAAATAGATTTTTAAATGATTATAAAATTAGGCTCGTGGCTTGTTTGCTCCTTTTCCTTTCATTTTTCAAATCAATGCTGCTTGCTTCTACTTAGAAGTGCGAAAATGTATCTTTTTGTCATCATTTTTTTGGAAAAAAAATTTCATTCCATTTTCAACTCAAAACCATGCTGCTTGCTTCTACTTAAATATGCGAAAATCAATCTCTTTGTCATCGTTTTTTTTGGAAAAAAAATTTCATTTTCATTCTCAACTTGAAACCATGCTGCTTGCTTCTACTTAGATGTGCGAAAATGTATCTTTTTGTCATCGTTTTTTTGGAAAAAAATTTCATTTTCATTTTCAACTTAAAACCATGCTGCTTGCTTCTACTTAGATGTGCGAAAATCAATCTCTTTGTCATCCATTATTTACAACTTTTTCGTAAACAATGGCAAGCAAGTTATTTTACAAAAACATACTTTTAGATTTCGATATTTAATTTTATAAAATTATAATTTAATGAAATTAATATTTGATTTTTTATCAAAATTTAAAAGTTAAATTTAAAAAAGCGTTTAATTTCGCTTTTTATCTGTAAAAACAATGACAATCACTTAAATTTCTTCATAAACCAGTAAGACTATATGTTTTTTTTTAAAAAAGAGGATAATGAAAGCTTTAATTTGGAGTTGAAAGCAGGGGGCAAGATCCAAAATAAAGCGTTTGGTAAGTTGCAAGCTAAAATAGAAGCGAACGTTACTAAATACTGTCGTCAGTATCGAATCGCCGATGTTGAGAATGTTTTGCAAGAGACCCTGATAGAAATGTTTGTGCAAATTGGCAATGGTAAATATCCACCGAAGGGAGATATGTCTTATTCGCCTATTGCTTTTGCCACGAAGATTGGATATTACAAAACGTTAGAAGCATTGCCATCGCGTAAGCAGGAATTACCTATCGTATCCATTTCGGACGAGGAACTCCGAAATATAGCGGAAGAACTACAATTGACAGATTGGGAACAAGTAAATAAGATTGTAAATCATTTGAAGGAAAAGATGAAAGGCATTTGTGCCGATTTAATTTGGAAAGTCAAGGCGGAAAAAAGAAGTTATAAGGAGATTCATCCCGATTATCCCCAATATAAAGAACAGGAAGGCTTACGCAATCAAGTGTCTAAATGTTTGAAACAATGGCGGGAATTACTGGATCAAACGGATTTAATTAAAAAAAAGAAACAATGAGAGATAAAATATTCGATTATTTAGACAATGATTTATCGCCAACCGAGCGTCAAGCCTTTGAACGCCAATTAGCGATAGACCCCGAGTTGCAAACCGAACTGGAGGTGCAACGGGACCTTATGGCAAAATTACAGGATGCATCCCTCCGACAACAGGCGCAAGCTCAACTTGGAAATTGGAAAAAGCATGCCGATGAATTTAAACAACAACAATTCCGAAAACAATTATGGATTTGGGGCAGTGTCCTTGGAATTGCTGCCTTTGCAGTATGGGCTTTATTGCGCTACCTTGAAACGAATAAACGTTTCGACGAAACCGAAGTGGCTCAAAAACCTGTTTTTCAAGGAGGCGAACAGGCTTGGCAAAATTATCTTAGAAAAATAGGCGCAAGTTTAGCCGATAAACCCAATCTAGATACGGTTAAAGCCACTTTTATCGTGGAAAAAGATGGTTCCATTCAAGAAGTCCAGTTGTTGAAAAGGGTCGGTTCCCCTTTTGATGCACCCATTTTAGACGCTTTGCGCACGATGCCGCTTTGGAAACCTGGTCGCCACAAGGGGAAAAAGGTACGAGTGCGCATGACAATCCTCCTTACAAAACAACCCAATCCAAGTATTGTGGAATCCCCATTGAATCCAGAGGATAAACCCGCAGGAGCAAATGCACCGACTCAATCCGCTTTACCACACGCTTTGGATTCCGCGTTGCGCGTTCCTGTGAGACAATTGATTGGTTCCGAAAGTGCTTTATTGGCTCGTTTTGAAAATGCAACTCAATTAAACGGCAATACGGATTTACAACTGCTTGTACATCAATATTTTACAGAAAAAACAATTGATTCTCCCAAACCTTCTAAGGATAAATTGACAAATGATAAATTAGAAAGTGTTGTATGGCTTCTCTCGGCAATGAGCTCTTTTGAAAAACAGGAGCCGAATACACCAGAATTGCTGTCCGAAGTATCCGCACTTTTTTTCAAGTCGGAAAAAGCATTTTACCAACAATTGTGGGAAGCCGCCAAACATCCTGATAAATTAAAAGCATTTGTCCAAACGGCAAAATGCAGTGAAACGAATATTCATTACGAAAAATGCCTTCAACTTAAAAAAAGTTTTTAAACCTTGGAAGAAGTGGCTCTTTAACAACAGCCACTTCTAATTTACTCATGTTTTACGGCAATACTCAAAACGGCTACTTTTCCAGCCATGGACGGGGCTTGAAATGAAATTTCATTCCTCAATCCTTTTGGGCTTGGGCTCCTTTGTAGGCGATCTTTGAAAAAATGTTCTATTCTTTGAATAATCGCTGTGCCGCGCAACGATTGACAAGCGATTTTCAACTCCTCTATGGGTAATGCTTCATCGGAATAAAGCAGGATGAAATAATCGGTTCCTTTTTCGACTGGAATTGTTAGGCGATACGGAGAGCACCAGTAAGTTGAATGAATGGAATTATAGGTGCTAAATTCTTTATCATTAGAAAGCCCATCCGACAAATTGTCTGCATTTAATATGTATAAAAAGATAGGCTTGTTTGTTTCTGTGACCTCAATACGAAAGGTATCTTTCGCTTGATAGTTTTTTTGCGTAGTATAAAGCATTGAAGTCGTTGATTCTAATGGCATTAACACATCATTTAATTGTTTCAAGGCAATTTGACTCTTAAATTGTGCGCTCTCATAAGTATTTGCGCCTCTTCTATGGGGTAAATTTCGATTCGTTTGAAGGCTATATGCCTTATCAAAAATATCCTTTAGTACATCGTATTTCATTGTTATAAATCCACGCGTTCCCCAATCCGTTCCCCAACTGTTTATTAATTCAAATTCACTTGTCGAATCATCATAACCAATAATACAAAGTGCATGCCGATCGTCCGAAGTCGTATGCCTCCAACGATCTGCTAAATAGGGATGGTCTTTAAACGCTTGGCAAACTTTCACAGACACAATAACCGGAAGACTATCCGCAAGTGCGCCTTTGATTGCATCAAAACTGAGTTGTTGAAAATTTTCTATACGAAGTTGGTTTGTTGCGTCTTTCGGCGGTTGAAAGTCATCACAGGACTTAAAGTGTAAGTCATGATGACGTGGTAAAGGTTCTCTCTTCAATTTGTCCAACGTGGCTTTAAGTCTTACTTTTGTGTTGCAGTTATCTTTGCGTCCCGATAAGGGTTCTATTGCTTTCGCATACACATAAGCGGGTGAAATGGCAATTTCTTTAATTCCATCGGAATCCGTACAATGGTTGTAAATGGCTTCCATAATCGTGCAAGCCGCATAGCCAATCGCCCAACCCACGCAAGTTTGATACTTACCTTGATGACTTGGCACTGGACAGTAGTTTTTTAATGAAAGTATTTTAGGCATGACATTTTGTGGACCTCGTTGGTCTGTGGTGGCATTCGTATAAACGGTGGAATCCCATAACACACCTGTGCCATATTCTTCTTGTGCCATGGCAGATGGAGCTATCATTAAAAATAGTAAGCAATAAAATAAGAACTTCATAATGAATGATTTATGTAAATAAAATTAATCGCATAAATAAATCCCTTGATATTCTCCAATGGATTTGGCAGACGGTATTTGTTTTCTATCATAATTCTCATTTTCATTTTCATCTGCAGAAACACTTGAAATTACCTTGTCCACCAACGTTTGAAATGGAGTACACTCTTTTAGATGGCGCAATAAATGTTTAGTGAAAAGTCCATGATTACTCATTCCATCACTTGCCCCTGTTCCTGATGAACTTGCAAAAAAGATATACAAGTTATTTTTGACATTATTGACATCTGCAAAAGTACGGTGTTTGTCCATTGGAATGGAAGCGCGTTGGGGTTCATAACGACAGGCATCTAAAAAAACAACTCCTATTTTATCTTGGAGCGCATCAAAAACCTCATTCAAGGATAAGGAGGAGTCTGATTCAATAGGCATTAGATAATTGATACCCGATTTTTGCTCCCCGTGTCCTGCGAAAAAAACAATACCTATGTCATAATCTTTTAATTTGCGCTTCAATTCCGCTAATTTAGCCCTCATTTCGGATAAAGTCCCATTGTTCAATTGAAGCGTATCGCAACCAATGCTTTTCAAAGTGGCTGCCATACTGTCTGCATCCCGAACCGGATTCCTCAATCGTCTTAATTGTTTGTAGTCTTTATTTCCCATCGTTAATGCTAAACGTCGCTTGTAATTAGGCATATATTGGACATTAAGAATCTGCTGCATTTCACCTTGTTTCGACTTTACAACTAATTTAATTTCGTTCTGCCCTTCTTGTAATTCCAAGTCGCGTTCAAACGAGTTGTTTGAATTGCAATCTCGTATAACCCCCGATTTTCTTGATGAAAGGTTATTTACAATTTTGTTATTCAAGTATAACGTGTAGGCTTCAGCAGGCAGGCTATCTTGAATATCCACACAAGCACTCATGAAAATATTTTTTGAAGTCGTGATTGAAATTGGGTTATGTGTCCATCGAATACTTGAATGAGTCATTGGAATTGTCTGTTTACTCTCTAATAAAACCCATTTCAAATTGGAAGGTGTTAAAAACAATAATCCATTTTGAATTTCTACAGATATTCCAGCAGTGAAAGTTCTGTTAACACTATCTTTCAGCCAAAAAGTCAACCTTTTTTTATCAAAATTCTTAGTTACTCGTTTTTGCGCATCAAACCGTTCAACCCATCCATTATCTTGAACAGTGACTAATTCACTCATTTTACCCACCTCTCCTGTCGGACGATAGGTGATATAACGCAAATACAACTCTAATCCGTTTTCGCCCCTTCCAAACGACAAAATTTGAAATTTCCCATAACTGCCGAAAGTTGTTTTGTAAGCAATAATAGAACCTTTTTGACAATGGAACGGAACGCCATCCATTGCACCTAATTTATGGTTGTGCATTTTACTTTCAAGGCTTTCAATAGCTAAAACATTCATGTTATAATACAATTCTTTATTGGCTTCTTTTCCATCGGGTGGGAATTGACGTTTGTATGGTTTGGGGGCAAGAGCAATGGGCTTAGGTTTAATAACCATATCTTCTGGTTGAACTAAGTAAAATTTGGCATTTCCAATTGGATTTAGCCAGAGCAAATCATTTTCATCAATCTTCCAAAAAAAATCCCAATCTGCAAAATCCAAATCAACTCTATTCATAATATGTGGCTGATTACTATCAAATAAGTCTTCGTATTCCGACTGTTTATAAAGTTGTTCCCCATCTTTTTTTAAAGAAAACGACCATACTTTATATCGAATCTAAAGTTCTGGCAACGTATTATCCTCTTTTCCAAAACTTATAATTTGCAATTTTGCCCAATTGGAAAAAATACCGTTATTTGTTCTGCAAAATAAAATGGAGCCGTTTTGCAAATGCAGGTTTGTACCTACACTCCCACCAAATGCGATGTCTTTTCCTAATTTGAATTCCTGATTTTTTAAATCCTCTATTGTTACATTATCATAAAATTGGGAATTCGGAATGGCACCGTGATTGACAAAAAGTTTTGGATTTTTAGCAGATACACTTTCAGGAGTTCCATTGCGTACATCTTGAGCTTGCACACTTACAAGGCGGCAAAATATTAAAAAAAGAATTAAATAAAATACTTTCATAGTGATTTTTTATTTGTAATGATAGGATTATCAAAGTTTAAATAATTGATAATCAATTATTTAAACTTTGACACATTGAATTTAATTCCTTCATTTTAGCGGGTCAAAAAAATACCCGCAGGTATTTCACCTCTTGTCCAAGGTTCTTGATTTCCATTCGAGATTGTTTTGACTTGACTTCCGACATGCTCCACTAACATCCCCAAAGCTAAACTGGAATTCGATACATGAGTTAATAATGCTTCTGTGAAAGTACCATTTTTTCCTTGTCCGTCACTTGCCGTTCTTCCTTGCGCTGCGGCGAACCATATAACCGTCTTAGGCTGCACCTTTTTAGAGAACTTGAAACCAGTACTAAATGCGGACAGATTACTGTTTCTATCGGGCACATTCCTGCTATTATTTCGACAAGCATCCAAAATCACAATGCTAATTCGTTTATTATTCCGAATATCTTCCATTCGTTTCAATATGTCGGTTAATGAAATGGCTGTTTTATCCATTTGCGCAGGCACTAAATAATTTTCATTCCCTTTCTCAAAACCATGTCCTGCGAAGTAAAACAATCCCAAATCATAATTGTCTTTTTCCAATTTTTTTGCAAATTCATCTAATTTCGCTTCTATCAACCATTTATTCCCATTCGTAACCTGCATGACATCAAAACCTATTTTTTTTAAACTATCGGACATGGCATTGGCATCATTTACGGGATTTCGCAAAAAGTTGTTTTCCCCTTTGTAATCATTGCCAATCACTAAGGCTAAACGACGTGTTGCGTACTTAATGCGGAACACGTCTGAATTAAATGCACCTTGCTTGGTTTTTACAAGTAATTGATAATCCGCATATTCGGAACTTAATTCCACTTCGCTACTAAATAAATGATGTTCACAGTCTGAAATAGGCGATGATTTTTCTTGATTTCTGCTTCTATCTCCTTTCTGTTCTAAGATTGGTTGCCCGTTTTTTAATAAAATATAGAGGTCTGGCGTTTCATCGGATTCCACACAAGCATTTAATTGTATTTTTCGCTGATTGGTGGTGGAACCATTTGGATACTTATTCAGATGCATCCAGATAATTTTTGGAGGCGCGGCAGGTTGAGTAGGAGTGTTGGAACTGCAACTGCCTTCATTTTTATTCCAATAATTTGCCCAAGATTTTGCTTCAAGCCGATTTCCCTCAATACTCCCATTGATTGCGCCAATTTGAGGGCTGTTGACTTTTAAAGACGCAGGAATACAACCTGTTAATTGATTTTGTTTTAAATCTAACCATTCTAACTTAGGTGTGATAAAAGCTGGAATCTTACCTGTTAGTTGGTTATGAGGTAACTCAATGGCAGTCAATGATTCCATATTGAACGTTGGAATGGAGCCTGTCAACTGATTATATCCCAATAATAATCGTTTTAATTTAGGCATATTAAAATTCGGAATCGAACCCGCCAATTCATTAGAAGTCAAACTGAGTTCTGTTAAGTTGGGCAAATTAAAATTTGGAATGTTGCCACTAAATTTATTTTTACTGAGGTCTAAGTAAGTCAAAGGATAATCAAAATTGGGAATTGTACCTGTTAATTGATTTTGTTTTAAATCTAACCATTCTAACTTAGGTGTGATAAAAGCTGGAATCTTACCTGTTAGTTGGTTATGAGGTAGCTCAATGGCAGTCAATGATTCCATATTGAACGTTGGAATGGAGCCTGTCAATTGATTATATCCCAATAATAATCGTTTTAATTTAGGCATATTAAAATTCGGAATCGAACCCGCCAATTCGTTAGAAGTCAAACTGAGTTCTGTTAAGTTGGGCAAATTAAAATTGGGAATGTTGCCACTAAATTTATTTTTACTGAGGTCTAAGTAAGTCAAAGGATAATCAAAATTGGGAATTGTACCTGTTAATTGGTTTTTATTCAAGTCAAGCCAACTCAATTTTGGCGTATTTAAGACAACTGTACCTGTCAATTCATTAGAAGCCAATTCTAATGCCTCCAAGTTAGAGAGTGTAAGCGTAGGCAATCTGCCGATTAAACCATTATCTGATAATTGAATCATGCTTACGCAATGATTCTTTACGGTTACACCAACCCAAGTATGAATTGGTTGGGAAGTAAGCCAATTGGTTTTATTTTTCCAATTCGCACCATTTGTAGCCTTGTAAAGCGCGACTAATTGCAAAGAATCTTGTTCCCTGCATGATAATAAATTCGTAGTGCAAGCCCCTTCATTGTCATTCCAATAATTTGCCCAAGATTTTGCTTCAAGCCTATTTCCATCAATACGCCCATTAATTGCACCAATTTGAGGGCTGTTGTCTTTTAAAGACGCAGGAATACAACCTGTTAATTGATTGTTGTACAACCACAAATAACGGAGTTCGGGCAAATTAAAAGCGGGAATTGTGCCTCCCAATTGATTTTCGTAAAGTGATAAGTGATTCAAGTAGAGATAATCAAAATTCGGAATCGAACCTGTGAATTTATTTTTTTCTAAGGATAATTCTTCCAAATTAGGCGTATTAAAAAGCGGAATCGAACCCGTGAACTGGTTGTCCGCTAAATGAAGTTTTTTTAAAGAGGGCAAATGGAACAGAGGAATGGTACCCGTCAATTTGTTTCTTCCTAAAATTAAATCACGCAATTGAGGGAATTGATAATTCAGGACGGAGCCCGTAAGCTGATTGTCTTGCAACCACAAATAACGGAGTTCGGGCAAATTAAAAGCGGGAATAGCACCTGCTAATTGATTCGCATGAAGTGATAAGTGATTCAAGTTGGGATAATCAAACTTCGGAATCGAACCCGTGAATTTATTTTTTTCTAAGGATAATTCTTCCAAATTAGGGGTATTAAAAAGCGGAATCGAACCCGTTAGCTGATTCTCCGCTAAATGAAGTTTTTTTAAAGAGGGCAAATGAAACGGAGGAATAGAACCTGTCAATTTGTTTCTTGCTAAAATTAAATCACGCAATTGAGGGAATTGAGAATTCGGGACAGAACCCGTAAGCTGATTGTCTTGCAACCACAAATAACGGAGTTGGGGCAAATTAAAAGCGGGAATTGTGCCTCCCAATTGATTTTCGTGAAGCGATAAGTGATTCAAGTAGGGATAATCAAAATTCGGAATTAAACCTGTGAATTTATTTTTTTCTAAGACTAATTCTTCCAAATTAGGGGTATCAAAAAGCGGAATCGAACCTGTTAAATGATTGTCCGCTAAATTAAGTTTTTTTAAAGAGGGCAACTGGAACGTAGGAATGAGACCCGTCAATTTGTTTCTTGCTAAAATCAAATCACGCAACTGAGGATATTGATAATTTGGGACAGAACCAGTGAACTGATTGTCGGACAACCACAAATAAGTCAATTTAGGCAAAACAAAAGAGGGAATATTGCCTATCAACTCATTATTTTGAAGATATAAGTGCTCCAATTCGGGAAAATTTAAATTGGGTAACTTGCCACGTAGGTTGTTGTTCTGTAAATAAATCTGTGTTACACAACCTTGCTCATTGACAGTCACTCCAAACCATTTATGAACAGGTTGAGTCACCCAATTGGACTTATTTTTCCAATTTGCGCCATTTGTAGCTTTGTAAAGCTCAACTAATTGTAAAGAATCTTGTAGGCGGCATTGTGCAGCTAAGTTTAGTGGTACAAGACACCATATAATATAACTTAAAATTTTGTGGTACATAATGTTTGATTAAAATAAGTTTTAGTTTAGAAAAGCAACTTCTATAAAATTCGCCGCTAAGATAAAAATAAATATTATTATATTAACATAAATTCCACGAATTTTTTACAAGGCATTCGTGAAAATTCTCTACATATTTTCCACAAAATAAAACAAATAAGGAACTATTATATTCTTTTAATTATTATGTGAGTGTATAAAATTCCTAACAACTAAAATATTTACAAATGGCTCGTCAAAAAATAAATTCTGAGGCGTTAAAACAATTAGGGCATCAAGTGAATGGTTTAAAAGCGATTAAATCGAATTTGAAATTGAATCATGTGTCTGTTCAAGCAGGAGAAGACCTTAAAAATCGATTGCAAACCTCGTTGGATGAATACAATCTTCATTTAGCAGAATTGGAAACTAAGCGCAGGGCATTGGCTCAATTAGAAACAGAAGCAAAAACATTTTCTAAAACGGTTTTTTATGCGGTGAAAGCAGAGTTTGGAGATCAATCCGCAGAATATGGGCATGTTGGAGGACAAGCCGTTCGCAAAAAAACAAAAATACGTGAAAATAAAACCGTTTAAAGTTTTTTAATTTTGATTTTATTGCTTGAAATGGTTCTTATAGCACAAATGTAAAGGACTTTAAAAGATTAAATGATTCATATTAGACAAATATAAATCATTCAACCTTTTAAAGTCCTTTGCATTTGTCAAATATTAACAACAAAACCTCTTGAACTTGTTAACATTTGTCAAATGTTAAGAATAAAATGTCAAATGTTAACAACAAAAACACTTATATTCATTAACATTTGAGGTTTTGTTGTTAACATTTGACAAATATTAATAATAAAACCTCAAATGTTAATGAATTTAAGAGGTTTTGTTGTTAACATTTGTCAAATGTTACTAACAAAACCTCTTAAAGTAATTAATATTTGTCAAATGTTAACTATTCTACTGAGTTTAAAAAAAAATAATATGATTAGGGGCAAAAAAATTGGCGAAGAATTAGCAATGGGTTGGGTACGAAACAAATCCATTTATCTAAAACTTCGCCGTGACAAAGGTATACT
>JBDKKX010000134.1:0-11121 GCA_039795795.1 Bacteroidota bacterium
AAAACCCATAACAAACCGCGTCCGTCGAGTCATCAACAGGCGTTACAGTTGTCAGAAACCACTGTGCCAACAGTGGGGAAAGCAGATAGCCAAAAAAGCATCCACTAATAATTGTTTTTTTCAAATACGTTTTCATCTGAAAATCAATGCAATACGGCATAAACGGCACATAACGGTTCATGCCGAGTGATTTGTACGGAGGTTTGTTCAGTTCCAAGTTTGAATCGTTTGTTTAAAGGATTATTCGATTACTAAGTTTGGTTATATGAATTTATAATTCAGTTCTTAATTCTTCCAATACCCGCTTTACACCCAAATCCTGTGGGTCAATTTTCAAAATATTTTCATAATCTTGCTTCGCCATATTTTTCTCAGCCGCTTTTAACATAATTTTGGCATTTTCCATATATTTTGCTTTCAAATAGGTTAGAGAATCGGTGATGCGTCGCGCTTCTGAGGTATGACTCCCTTTCGGGAAACGCTCCAAATAACCATTCCACGCAGGTAAAGTGCCTTCCCGACGCGCTTTGTCAATTGCGAAAGCCTCATTAGGTAAATTCGATTTAGGGGTCTTCTTAAACCATACCCAACCCAATAAAACAAACGCAGTCAATCCAAACGCAACCACATAATTTTTAGAAAAAGGCGGCTGTGGCGTAGGCAAATCTGTCGTAACAACTTCATTTTCAACCTTTTCCAAAATAGGTGCTTCTATAATCGTCGGTGCTGTTTTCAATTCTACTGTTGTACCGCGCAAAATTTCTAACAATTCATTGGCTGATTTAGCACGCGTTTTCAAGGACGATTCCCAGCATCGCAATAAAAGTTGCTGATAAATGGGCGCGATACTTTGAAAACGAGCAGGCAATTCCGATTCCATAATTTTGCGCTTCATTTCAGGAATTGCTTCCGCTACAGGCATTTTAGAAGCTGCCGCAAAAGCCACTTCCCCCGTCAAAACGCGATAAGCAATGCTTCCAAAAGACCATATATCAGATTGATAACGCGCTGGTTTGTTCATTAACAATTCTGGCGCGACGTAAGGATACTCCGGATTTATCGGAACATCTGGAAAAAAAACTGCATTTGTTGCATCAGGCATCCGAAACGGACGCAATCCAAAAGAGGCAATTTTAGGCACAGGCAAACCTGCCCGCGAACGGTGCATCAAAATATCCGAAGGATGCAAGGTTTTTAAAATAACACCTTCATGGTGCAAATGCCTTATGCCTTCCAAAATCCCTTCCAACACCAAGCGAATTTCCGTGTCCTTCATCGATCCCATATTTTTGCGTAAAAAGTCATCCAAATGACCATCTTCGTAAAAATCCATCACAGCATAATCCGTGGGCACAGGTTCTTCCACTCGAAAAACAAATTCATATCGAGCCACATGTGCATGATAATCCAATTGACGAGACATGTGTACTTCGTCAGCGAGTGAAAAAGTCCCTCTATCCTCGCGAACCCGCGCTACTTTGAGGGCAACAAATCGGTTTTCTTTGCTATCATAGACTTTGTAAGTCGTTCCCAACGCGCCCGTTCCAAGGACATCTTTTTTGGGATCGTAGGCAAAACGGTCAAAAAAATCTTTTTCCGTCATGGTATCCAATAGAGGTTTTACATATTCAGCACATTTTCTAAAAGTATAACATTGAAATTACCAATTACTAACACGTAGTAGTAATTTTCAATAGAATATTTTAGATGGTTTAATGGTACTAAATATGGTTTTGTTTGTTCGATGCTGTCAGAGTGCGGTCAAAGATACACCATTTATAGTATGCGCGCAACTATTTAAGGCTACATTTTTCAATTTTTTTTCTAACAATGTACACACAAAACAAATTCCGTTCATCTGTTTATACCATATATTATTTTTTTTGTAATTAACAATTCAACCATATTAAGCATCCGCAAGTGTCTTTGAAATATCCGTTCGATAAGCACTGCTTGCGGGCAAAAAGGCTGCGATAAAACCAATAAACAGCGCGCCTACCATAAAAAACCATTCTTGCTTTAAAAACAACCCGCCTGTAAAAGTATATCGATATTGTCCCGTCATATAACCGCCCAAAACGTGCATTGCAAAGTGGCTCAACAAAATACCCATTAAACTTCCTAATAATGCAAGTAAAACGCCTTCTATACAAATCAACCAAAATACGCCCAATCGTGCCGCGCCCATTACACGTAACAAGGCTAATTCATATTTTCGTTCGCGCAAAGATTGGTATAAAGCGATAAAAATACTCAATCCTGACACCATTATAATAAGGTATGCTAAACCGCGCAACAAGGCTTCGCCTGCCCCTGTTAATTCGCGCAATCGTTGGATTTCAATCGCAGGCGTTGCGGCTTGGAGTTCCGTATTTTCATTAATGCTGCGCTGCATATTCAAAGTAGCGATGTTTCGCCCTTTAAATTGCACCAAAACGGAGGTAATTGCGCGTAAACTGTCTGGAATCGCCTCTTTTTCGGGTTCATGCACTGCCCAAATGCTTTCCAAAGGAGTCAAAATCAATTGATCCGCGACCGAACCTGATGGCGCAAAAATGCCAACGACTTTAAAATCGGCTGCCTCGTGTGCATGGTCAATGCCATCGTCTTCCCGCACCAAACCGTGATTGCTTTTAAAAGTACTTCCCAACTTCAAACCTGTTTTTTCAGCAACCGAACTGCCCATCACAACTTCCAATGATTGATTGGGCAAACGACCAGCGGCTAATTTCGCATCATACCAATTTGGGAAATCATTGGTTGAACCCACAATCCTATATCCTTTATAACTGTCTCCCAAAGACAACGGAATTGCCTTTTTTATAAAAGGATGATTGGGATTCAAAAACGGTTGAGCAACCTTTAAGGGAATGTTACCTGTCGGAGCGTCAATATGATACATATTACATAAAATCATTTGCAAAGGACTTCCTTTCGCCCCAATCACCAAATCAATACCTGCCAAATTTTTAACAAATTGGCGTTCCAATTGATGATTTAACAACATTAATAAATTGGTCAAACCAATACCAAGCGCGAATAAAATCAGCGTTAACGCCGTCGCAAGTGGACTATTCCGAATATTTTTCCAAGCTAAATTAAACCACATAAGGAATGATGAATGATGAATGATGAATGGAATTTCATTAAGTTGATGAATTTAAATCAAAATGCTACAGCAATTTCCGCTTTGGAAAATTAAGCTACAAACGGATGTACGGATTCCACGGATTTCATAGATTGGTACGGATTTTTTTATTTTTTTGCCTAAAATCCAGCATTGGATTCCCAAAAATCCGTAGGAATCTATGAAATCCGTGGAATCCGTACATCCGTTTGTATCCTAATTTTTCAAAGCGGAAATTGCTGAAAATGCTACTAAATCTTTATAATTGATTCATAATCAATTATTTAAAAATTCATCATTTATCATTCATCATTCATCATTCCTTAATTTGAGACAAATCTTGCGTTTTTTTTGGAATTTTTCCGAAAAACAATACCTTTGCCCGTCCTTTTTGTAAAAATCATTCAACCTAAAACAATGAAATTATTAGAAAACAAAGTCGCTCTTGTGACAGGCGGCAGTCGCGGCATCGGCGAAGCTATCGTACGCACCTTAGCGGCACAAGGTGCAAAAGTCATTTTTACATACGTTTCCGAAAAATCGGCGGAAAAAAGCAATCAATTGGCTGCCGAATTGACGCAATCAAGCGCAATTGTACAAGCCATGCGCTCAGACGCAGGTTCCTTTGCGGAAGCAGAAAAATTAATCGCCGATGTGGTCAAACAATATGGACGCATCGATATTTTGGTAAACAACGCGGGCATCACCCGCGATGCACTGATGTTGCGCATGAGCGAACAACAATGGGATGACGTGATGCACACCAATCTTAAATCGGTTTTTAACCTCACCAAACATGCTTTGAGACCGATGTTGAAACAAAAAAGTGGTTCAATTATCAATATTTCGTCTGTTGTAGGCGTGTTTGGCAATGCAGGACAAGCCAATTATGCAGCATCGAAAGCAGGAATTTTTGGTTTTACCAAATCTATTGCCAAAGAAGTGGGTAGTCGGAATATTCGTTGCAACGCCGTCGCACCTGGTTACATTGAAACGGAAATGACCCAAGTCTTGGACGAAAAAGTGAAAGAATCGTTTATGAAAAGCATTCCATTGGGGCGCATGGGGACGGGCGCGGATGTAGCGAATGCGTGTGTCTATCTCGGTTCGGATATGAGTCTATACGTTTCGGGACAGATTTTGAGTGTTTGTGGCGCGTTGAATTGTTAAAATATTTTAAATTAATTTTGGAATCCATTGATAATCAATGGATTCCAAAATATATCTATCTTCTTTCAACTTTTTCTTTCAAATTTTTGAAGCGATTCAGTTTAAAAGTATCGGGTAAATCAATGTTTTGTTTGAAATATTGTACCATCATTTCGCCAATCGCTGCGCCATGTTTGTAACCATGACCCGAACCGCCGCCAATCAACCAAACATTCGATGCTTCAGGATGAACATCCATAATCAAATGCGCATCAGGCGTATTTTCATATTGGCAAACGCGGGTTTCCGCAATCGGCTGACCTTTCATGGTCGGAAAACGATGTGCCATAAATTGTTTCATTTTTTGGAATTGCTTAGGTGAAACAATTCTATCATCTGTATCTGGGTCAAAATCAATGCCTGACACATCTTCTGCAATTTTAAAACCGCGTCCTGCTGCGTCGGAATCCCTCGCTGGAATCCCATAAATCATCGTATTGTCCCAAATTGAAGAAAAATCCATCCAAATCGGCGTTTTTTCAATAATATCGCTCCCTTTCGGAACGCTGAAATAAAAAATATCTTGTTTCGTCGGATTCACCAGATTTCCAATTACTTCTGGAAATAATTTATTGAGCCAAGGTCCACAAGCAAAAATATATTTATCGCCTTGATATGTAGTACCATCCGAAAGCGTAACATATTGCATTTCACCGTTTTGTATCAAAGCAGGTTTTGCAGAAGCCGTTATGAAAGTACCGCCTTCCGCCACGAATCGCTCTTTCACCACATGACAACCCGTCCGAGCCAATAGATAACCCGCCGAATCTTCCACTGCCGCGTATTGAATGTCGTTAAAATAAATATGAGGATACCGTTTTGCTGCTTCCTTTGAAGATATTTCTTGATATGAAATATTTAAAGCATCCAAAACGGGTTTAGAATTGCGCCAACGGGTATCATCTTGCCCCATCAAGCCCAAAACAGAAATCGGATAAAAAATTTTTGTTTTAAAATCGGTTTCGTAAGTTTGCCAAAGGTGCATTGCCCGCCGCGCCATTTCGGAGTAAATACGGTCATGCCCGTACATGGTGCGCGTCACTCGCGTCTCGTCGCCCGAACTCGAAAGGGAATTTCCAGCTGTCCGCGCCTCTATGAGTGTAACGCGATAACCACTTCTAAGCAACATCAAAGCTGTCCAGCCGCCAAACGCGCCTGCGCCAATCACTACAAAATGTTGAGATTTCATATTGTTAAAAATGAAAGATTGTTGTGAGGCGCAAAGATGCTATTTTTTTTATTTTCATTGAGTACTTTTAGTCTTTTCCAAATTAAATCTATCTAAATTTTTAAAAAGTTTTTTGCCATACTTTTCGTTTAGATAGCGGCGAGTGATTTGGTCATAAGTGCGCAAGTGAGGCGCATACATACAGCCAAGATGTATTAATTTAAAACCATATCGTTGTTCTTCTTGCAAAATCGCTTCATCAGACAATTCTAAACCGTAAGAAAATATAAAAATATTATTATTTTTTATATCTTTAAATGCTTGATTAATAGCATTTTCGTGCGAATTACAAATATCTGAAAGCCTACGCCGTTGAACAGTATTAGGATTAAAACATTTGATATTGATTGCGAGAGTTAGTATTACAATCAGCAGAATATGAATGGCTAAAAGATTATTTAGGAATTGTTGCTTTTTCATGTATCACTTTTTTTATACATGATGATTTAACTTGAAAAATAGTTGGAAAAAAATCTAAAAAAATTGCAAAAAACTTCATCTTTGCGCCTTGAAAAAATACCTTCATACTGGTACGTCCTGAAACAACAAGGGCGACACGCAAAGGTACCGCCCGTAGCAACTAAAATGTATGAAAAAAAACTCAACATCATTTTTTAAATCGTTAGATTGCAAATAAAATTTGATTTTTTTGAAAAATCGATTTCGATTATAATCCCACAACTTACTTGATTTAATGAAGGCGAAAATCAAGCCAAACCCCTTTTTTTAACTACCCAATTTAATGTGTATCTCACATATTTTTTTTTCAACTTATTGAATCTTAATTGGAAATATCGCATCCATATCTGTCGAACCTGTTGTTTCTGGATTTGCAGCCGTCTTGTCGGGCAAATGTTTCAGCAAAATATTGATACTTCCTGTACTAACCGCTTGAACTGTCCATGTTGTGGTTAAACCCACCGATTTTTGATTTGCATCCAAATCTGTAATTTTAACATTTAAATTTGCAGTTGCTGGTTTAAACACAAATAAATGATCTGCTTTTTTATCGCGTATTTCTTGAGTCAAATCCGATATAGGACTCACTGATGCGTTAAAAATCGTCAATTCTCCCGTATAAACCTTGTTAGTAACCAATTTAATCGTATCGACTATTGGCGCAGCAGCACTATTGGGGTCTTTTTTCTCCCATGTAAACGTACTTGCATTGCCCGCCGCATCGGTTAATTTAATTTTAATCGTTGTGACTACCTCTTGTTCTAATTGCTTGTCTTTACAAGCTAACATTACAACGAGTGTAAAAAATAAAAAGTATATATAATTTTTCAAAATTGCCTTTTTTATCGAATTTTAAGAAAAAATTATGTTAATTTTAACACTTCACACAATTTTATTACAAAAACGTTTTAATGTGAATACCAACATTTCGTCCTGTCGCGTCTGTAAAATATCGAAAACGGTCTAAATAATCTCGATAAATGGTGTTTGAAACATTATTTACGGTCAAATTTACCATCGTCACCTTTCCAAACAAACGACATTCTGCTCCAGCACTCGCATCCGCCCGAATATACCCCTCAGGCGCGTCTTTAAAATCCGAAATACGGATAGGCAGGCGTTCCTGCTCAAAAACTTTGATAAAATTAATGGAACAATGCCATTTTCTCAAATATTTATTGTTCTTCACTTCATTTTTCTCATAACGCCACTCATTTTCAATCTTCGTAGGCGGCATTAAAGGCAAATATTCATTTTGCACGCTGTTTTTCGCGTAAAGCGTCGAATAACGGATTTTACAAGAAAAATTCGGTGCAAAGTTCCAATTCATAGACGCATCAGCACCTGTAAGGGTTGCGTCCGCTTGCTGATAATCGAACTTAGGGAAGACCCCGCGAATTGTAATAACGATGCCTCGACGTTGCAATTGAGCATTAAAATTTGTATCTTTTTCTAAATAAATATAATTTGAAACTAAATTTCTAAAAATATTGATTTGGAACTGTACTTTTTGTGCCACAAACTCAAAATTTAAATCGGCATTTAATGCTTTTTCCGATTTTAAATTTGGATTTCCCGCCTCATAACTTGCTGTCCCGTGATGTACGCCTTTGCTATACAATTCATTGACATTCGGGGCGCGCCAAGCCGTTGAAATATTTGCCGTTGCTTTTAAATATTCCGTCATGCGATAAATCAAACCCACACTCGACGAAATATTATGAAAATTCAAAGTTGGATATTCCAAATTATTGGATTTATCCACCTGCGTCTGCTGAAAATCGTATCGAACACCCGCTTCTATTTCCAACGGTTGCGGATATTTTTTATAGCGTTCCATCCAATAAGCACCTAATTTATAGGAACTATAATCGGGAATCAAGTTGCCCGCAAACGCCCGATTGTGTTGAAAACTACTTTCTAACCCTACCCCACCTTGATAATTCCGAAAAGCGACATGCTCCCAATCTGCTTTGAGCGCGACCGTCGGTAATTCAAAACCCGAATCTGCTTGGTCAAAATTGTTGCTCACAGTTCCAAACAAACGATGGGCATCAAACTCTTGACGAAGATTATATTGTCCACTGAGCGAAATATTCATTTTTCCGATATTTTGCGTCGGAAAAGCCAAATTAAATTTCACCAAATCGTGCGAAACCATTTGCGCAGGTTTCTGAATCGAATACGAAAACCTTGCGGAATCGGCATTTGCAGGACGCGGCGCGGCAATCGCTCTCTCTAAATCGTCCATATTGCCAAAATGTGACCCTTTTAAAATGCCAATTTTCGTATAAAAGTGATTGTAATATAACTCTTGCGTCACATTATTATTTTTATGCCGCAACGTAATTGCTCCATTCCAACCTTCTACCCCCGAATTTTCCAAAAAATAATTGGGTGTATTCATATTTCCCGCTTTTTGAGCCGAAGTTTGAACCCGCCATGACCAATTTGGATTCCAATTACCTTCTAACATCCCCGCAATCGCGCCACCTCGTCCATTCGATTGACCCGTCCACAAAACAAAACCGTCGATACCTGCCGAGTCGCGCAAAGGATTCGGTTCTACTAAAATCACGCCGCCAATCGCTCCCGAACCATATTTGACCCCATTCGCGCCTTTGATAACTGCAATTTTACCCGCACTCAACGGGTCAATTTCGGGTGCATGATCCATGCCCCATGCCTGACTTTCTTGGCGAACGCCATTTTGAATCACTAAAACACGGTCTCCCGTAAGTCCTCGAATCGCTGGTTTGGAAATCGTCGCACCCGTATTTAATGCGGTGACACCGTTGATTTTCTTCAACATTTCACCTAAATTAGCACTTCCACCCGACAATAATTCTGCGGAGGAAAGTTCAGAACGCGTTTGAATCGATTCCAATACCCGTTTCTTACCTGTGATAACTACATTTTGTAACATTTGAAGCCGATGTTGTAAAACAAACACCGTTTCCATATCGCCTTCTATGACAAGCCCTTGCGTTTTGTGTTCACATTCTACGTGAGTCAACGTAAACGTATAGGATTTGTTACAAAGCTTTTCTAAAATAAAACGACCTTTCTCATCTGCCACTGTACCTCGTTGCAAATCAGCTACATACACATTCGCAAAAGACATTGGATGATTTTCATTATCCAAAACGACTCCTTTGAGAGTGTGCTCACAGCCTTGTGCAGCGTCGCTTTGCGCACGCACAGGAAGGTAGCCCAATAGCAACAAGCATGACATTATGCCGTTGCGCACCATCTTTTGTAATTAACTTGAAAAAGAATGAATGAATCGTAATGATGAATGATAAATGATGAATGATAAATTTTATAATTAATTGATAATTAACTGATTATAAAAAATTTAAACAACACTTATGACTCCATTACTTGAAATACGCTTTAAATCCAATCATGAAGTGATGGCGGTCCGCGCAAAAAATGTTGGCTACAAGGATGATTATAAAAACGCGTTGTATCCTTAAAACAACGATTCGAGATTTTAACAATATCCCGTTGTTTTAATTTCAGAAAGAAAGGTAAGTCAAATATTGAAAAGCTAAAATCGCAAAGATTGCACGGATGAGGCGAATAGTCTTCTCCATGAATATGTTTTTCGCCACCCTTTGCATCACAAATTTTTCTATCATGTTCTTGATGCGCCCACAAAAAGTGCATATCTCTCGCGGCGAAAGCCCCGAGCAGCAGCAACGCTAAAAATGCGCCGCGCCAATTGATATGTTTTTTTTGTCGCATTAAAATATAAATAGGGTGGTTTTTATTAAAAATAGGATAATTCCAATGCAAATAAAATACTTTCTTGGGACAAAAGCAAATTTTTACTCCTTTTTCGCATAAAATTTTACAAAAGGTCAAATCTTTTTGACAAAGAATGACGGGTTTTTATGATTTTTTTTCATTAAAATTATTTTTTTTTTTTATTTAAACAACCGATAAATATAACAAAACTTGTCTTGAATTACGGCTTTAAGTGAAATTAAAATGCAATTAGACTTTTATAAAAAATTGATTATCAACACAATGAAAATGTTTCAAAAACTAAAAAAAATATAATTTGCTTAAAAGCCTTGTCACGGAAATCCTTAAAGTGGACATCGTAAACCCTCTTGCCCATTGTTTATTTGTATCACAATTAGCGCGCACTAAATGTGGTGCAGTGTTAACTGGATTTTAAAAACATACGAATGAAAACTACACCTTTTTTATATCGAGCCTTACTGACAGGGGTGGCAATTTTTGGAAACTTAACCCTCGTGAAAGCGCAAATGCCTAAACCGCTTGCGTCTAACAAGAATCTTCCGAATAGCAAAACCGCCGTACCCGTCAGTATTGACCGACAATTTAAGCGTGATGCGGCACGTTTGGCATTGCGGTTAGAGTTGGAACGCGAAGATGCGCGCACTTTGCCTGCTGCTATTTCCCGCGAAAACCTAAACGGTATCCATAAAGCATTGACTGTCATTTACACCAATGACGAAACTGGAAAATCGCTGGCACGTTGTAATATTCACACTTTTCCCAATCCGTCGATTGACCATTTGGTGGTGATTTACAAAAGAAATGCAGATTGGGCGGCACCGTTGCGGCAAGGCATTACAGAAACCACCAACAAAACCTTTAATAATCTGCTGGATCAATACGATTTAGCAATTGAAAAACACGTTCAATGGAATGATTCGCAAGATGCGTTGACGATTCGCTCCAAAGAACCGATAAATATGGCAGCTTTGGCAACTGCGTTTGAGCAGATTCCGAGCGTCGTCCAAATTGACTTAGGACTACCGAAATTCGGTGGCAACGATATAAAGGCTCGCCGCTTATCAGGCGGTTGGGAAATTGAATTTGTTTTACAATTCGGCGCTACTAATGCAACCAAATCACACTCGTGGAAGTATAAAGTCACCGATTCAGGCAATGTTTCATTATTGAAAGAAGCCGGTGACCCACTTCCCGCATGGATGCGTTGCGATAGCGAACCTAAAAATTTGCTTTCCAAAGGATAAAAATGATGCTTCAGTTGACACGACGCTGCGATAAGAATCGCAGCGTTTTGTTTTTTTATCCGATTTTATAGTATTTTTGT
>JBDKKX010000135.1:0-11113 GCA_039795795.1 Bacteroidota bacterium
AAAACGCGGCTAAAATTATTGAGCGCACGTACTCCGCGCCTTTCCTCGCGCACAACATGATGGAACCTATCAATTGTTTCGCGCACGTAACCGCAGATAAGGCGGAATTGGCTGCGCCGATTCAAGCCCCTGAGTTCATTGAAAAAACGCTTTCCGTCCGACTCGGAATGCCGATTGAAAAGATTGATATTATATTGACGCGCATGGGTGGCGGTTTTGGTCGCCGCGCTTATGGACATTATATGGTGGAAGCCGCGCTCATTTCCCAAAAAGTGAACGCGCCTATCAAGTTGATTTATACGCGAGAAGACGATATGACGTATGGCATTTATCGCCCTGCGTACTTTGCGACTTATCGCGCCGCTTTGGATGCCAACAAAAAACTGATTGGTTTCCATGTTCGGGCGGGCGGGATTCCTGAAAGTCCGTTGCATGCCAACCGTTTTCCCGCAGGTGCGATTGACAATTACCTTGCGGAAGATTGGTCGATTCCTTCCAATATCACGATTGGCGCTTTCCGCGCCCCGCGTTCTAACTTTATTGGTGGTGCAGAACAATCTTTTCTCGACGAATTGGCAGAAGCAATGGGCAAAGACCCTATTGATTTCAGGCTTGAATTGTTGAAAAAGGCTAAAACGAATCCTGTGGGCAAAACCAATGATTACGATGCAGACCGTTATGCAGGCGTTTTGGAATTGGTGAAAGAAAAATCAGGTTGGGTCGCAGGCAAAAAATCAAAATTGTCTCGCGGAGTCGCGGCATATTTCTGCCACAACTCGTATGCAGCACATGTTTTAGATTTGTCGGTGAAAAAAGGGAAAATCACGGTTGAAAAAGTGACTTCTGCGGTGGATTGTGGGGTCATCATCAACCCATTGTCCGCCACGAATATGGTAGAAGGCGCGGTGATAGATGGGATTGGCAATGCTTTTTATGGCGGTTTGACCTTTAAAGATGGGGTGCCTGAGCAAAAAAACTTCGATAAATACCGCATGATTCGCATCCATGAAGCTCCAAAATCCATTGAAGTCCATTTTGTCAAAAACGAAATCGACCCAACAGGCTTAGGAGAACCACCCTTTCCACCCATTTTCGGAGCTGTTGCCAACGCGCTTTACAAAGCCAAAGGCAAACGTTTTTACAATCAACCGTTTCAACCCGATTTAGAGAAGAAGCATTCGTAAGATGGATAAAATGGAATCGATAACGGATTTCTATCCACGAAAATTCGATTGGATGCCCGATAACCTTAAAAATGACATCGGGCATTTCAACCCTGTTTTTAAATTATTGCATTTTGCGATGAAAATGCAGCCTTCTACCAAATTGGATAAGCAACCTATCATAGTGATTGTAAGTAATGAAAAAAGAATTTACGCGCTATTTAACCACGAATGACACGAATTTGCTCGAATGATTCGTGTAAATTCGTGTCATTCGTGGCTAAAATTGCAAAGCTATAAAACGCGCTTCTCTTTGAAAAATTATTTCGCAAAATCAGTCGTCCATCCTTCCAATTCTGCGTCGGTCAATGCGCCAGATTTCACCACCACCCGATAATTAAAAGTAACGGATTCCCCTTTTTTCAATTTAAAGTTTAACGTTTTCTTATCCTTAGAAAAAACTTTTTCGCCCAATGGATTCAAAGCAAATAAACCATAACCGCGTGCATGCCAATATGTCGGATAATTGAGATTTTTAGGATGGTCTATCATAGCAATCGCAATCGTTTCCGAACCGATTTTGCCTGATAAATTCATCCATTTGGCGCGGGTGGACCAAACTGCTTCGCCTTCGATTTTTTCACTACTTCGGTATTTGCCTACCACCCCTTCATTATTCAAAACTTTCACTTTGGTTTCAATGCCGTTTGCGTCGGTAAACACGTCGGGTTTGTCGGAAGGATGTTCCAATTCTCTTGCGACGCGCAACGCGAATAAACCATCTTTTACGTCATTAAAAGCAACATCCCCATCAAAAGCAGTCAAAGTAGTGCTTCGGTCCATGATGCGCACATCGCCTTTGCCCGAAAATTTATAAAGCGTCGTTTCTTTTAAAACGACTTTGCCCGTACCATCTTTTTCAACCCAATCTGCTGTGACTTGTAATTTACCGACTTTGCCCTTTTTCACTTGGGTAATGCCTGTATGCCGAATCGTTCCATACTTTTCAAGCCGTTTTAAGGAATCAATTGCGGTCGAATTGTTCCAATAATCTAAACCATTGACCGATTCATAATTAAACCACAAACCAACGTGATGCGGATGGTCTGTACGCTCATTGGCACGCGGTTCGAGCGGATAGCCGCGCGTGATGGTTGTGCCTTTCGAGGTTTTAATCGGAAATAAAACTGGTTTTTTGAGTACAGATTCCGAAGGATAAATGTACGAAGTGAAAAATTGACCGCCAATGAGGACATCTACTTTTCGTTCCGCGTCTTTTCGGATGAATTCGACTTTTTGAGCGGCGCAAAAAAAGCTATTTAGTAGGAAAGCGAATAAGAATAATTTTTTCATTTTTTTAAACACGATTGAAAAATGCCTCACGCAGAGGCATCTACATGAGGCATTTTTTGGTGGTACGCTGGAATTAGGATTAAATTGGATTTTTTTGGGATTAAATAAGATTGATTTTTAGGATTATTCGGATTAAGTACTTAGACAAAATTAAACGCACAACTTGACGCAAGTTTCAAACTTGCGTCAAGTTATAACTATCTGATAATCCATATTTTAAATCATCTTAGTTCGTATCATTTTAATTTGTCCAAGCATTTATAATCCAAATAATCCTAAAAATCAATCTTATTTAATCCCCAAAAAATCCAATTTAATCCGAATTCCAGCGTACCACAACTTGAATTAATTAATAACCCGCATTTTGTGGGAAAGCAGTTGCGCCCCCTTCGGTACGGTCAATTTGAGCTTGTGGAATCGGGCGAAGATTGTGAATCTCTTTGATATTCACTGCCGCCTGTGGGTTGTACAATTTGACACGCTCTACGAGTTTACCCCAACGTTTCAAATCCATCCAACGCATTTGCTCACCTGCCAATTCCCGCGCCCGTTCTTCCATGATGAAACTCATGTCCAATTGAGCATCCGTAATCTGCATCGCGGCTTCTTTACCTGCGAAAGCAGCTCTTTTGCGCACATCATTGATTTGCGTAAGGGCTTCCGGTCTTTTGCCTGCTAACAAATAGGCTTCTGCCAATAAAAGTTTCGTATCTGCCAAACGGAAGATGAAAAAATCGCGGCTACCGTGTGTATAAGTCAAGTCCGGACGCTTCGTATCAAAAAATTTGGTTAATGTATAGAAAATCGCTTCGTTGAAATAGCCTGTCGCGTTTGCAAAACCAGGTACAATCACTTGATAGTTTTTAAGGGCGCGCTGTGCCTTGGACGTGTCCGCAGGATTAGAAACAATCACCATTGTTGTATCTCCCGCTTTGAAAGCAATGGACTTTCCTGCTTTTGAATCATCCAATGCAAAAGTAGTAACCGTCGCAGGATTGTTACACAACCAAGTATCACGGAAAGATTTTTTGAAGCGAGAATCATTTGTTTTGTCTGCAAACGCCGTTTCAATCAAATATTTCGTTGGACGCAAACGCTTGAACGGACGACCATAATTCACATCGCGTTTCATCGCTGCTTGAACGTCGTATTGCATCCCAAAAAACAAATGGAGATTATTGCCTCCTGTATTTCCATTGTTATCAATCGCAGGTGTATTGGTTGCAGGGTCAGTCGTATATTGGCAAGCAAAGACAATTTCATTGTTAATTTGGTTGTTTTCGTCAAAAACACTCGCAAAATCGTTCAACAAAGCAAAACCGTAATTACCCGTCACCACATCCGACAAATAAGTAATGGCTTTAGTCAAATCATCCGCACCTTTTGAACCTGTATTGTTTCTCGTCAAATAGACATAACCTAAAAGGTGTTCGCAAGCAGGTTTGGTTGCCCGACCATAATCCGCAGAAGCCTTTTTTGCTTCCAAAACGGGTAAAGCCGCTTCCAAATCCGCGATAATCGCATCAAACATCTCTTTATCCGTAGCCCGTTTGGTTGCTTTTGTAGCTGCAAGCGTTTCGGACAAGCGTAAATCTACGGGTCCATATTGTTGGAACAAGATGAAATAGTACAAGCCGCGTAAAAATTTACACTCTGCTACACGTTGTGCTTTCACCGCGTCTGTAACGCCTACCACCGTTTTGGAACGGTCAATGACCGCATTACAAGTATTGATACCGCGATACAATTCGTCCCACACGCCTTGTAACCAATCCACCGTAGGGTTCAACTGCGTGTCGTAAAAGTGGAATCCTTTATAACCGCCATCTGCACCCGTCGCGTAAATGTCTGTACCAAATTCGGTCATCGTCAAACCTTGTTGAGAACCGTAATAAGAGCGAAGAACGGCATAAGACGCATTGACCGCATCATTAAATCCTTTTGCCGTATTGAGGTAATCATTCTTAACCGAAGAAATGACATCTTCTTGTAGAATCTCTTTGCCGCAGGATTGAGTACCAAACATCAAACCGACCGTTGCAAAGATGGCTATTGACTTTTTAAAATTTAAAAATCCCATTTTATTAGAAATTTATATTTTTATTAAACTTGTTTTGTTGAATTTCGGAATCCACAAACGATTGAAACGCATCCCATTCCGAAATTCAGCTACCAAAATTTTAAAATTTGACATTCAAACCAACGGTGATAACTTTCGTAGAAGGGGTTACACCACCACTGGTAGAACCACTTTCAGTCACTTCTGGATCCACACCATTATATTTGCTCATATACTGAGACCAAATTTTAGGTTGTTGGATACTGGAGAAGATACGAAGCGATTCAACGCCTAATTTTTTAGTCAAATCCTCAGGCAACGTATAACCAAAGTTAATATTCCGTATTTTAACAAAAGAACCATCGAAATAAATCAAGGTCGTGTTGTAAACAGGTACTTCTTGGTCTTTATTCGGTTGTGGGAACTCATTGGTTGGATTTTTAGGAGTCCAATAATCCACTTTGATTTGTTGGTAACGACCTGCCAATTGGTTATTGCTCAAGTGGAAACCCGACAAAATGGTTTGACCTATCCGTGCGTAAACAATGATAGACGCATCAAAACCTTTGTAACTAAAACGGCTTGTAAAGCTACCAGACCAGTTTGGAATTTCAGAACCAATAAATTTGCGGTCTGCTGCTGTAATTTTACCATCTCCGTTCAAATCAGTAACGTGGATTTGACCGACGCGGCTTCCATAAGATTTTGCAGCAGCCTCTTCCCCCAATTGCCAAATCCCATCTTTTGTATAGTCAAACATTGCCGTCAAAGGCTTGCCGATAAACCATTTATTGCCCACATCATCCACTTTACCATTGTAAAGAGAAAGGATTTGCTCATTATTTTTCGTAAAAGCAAAGTCGGTTGTCCATTTGAAACCACCTTTATCCACGTTTACAGTCGATAAAGTTGCTTCAAAACCTTGATTTTGCGTTTCACCCACGTTTTTCGTCACCGAAGGGAAGCCCGTAGAAGTCGGTAATTGGTCTGCCAACAATAAAGAAGTGGTATTCACACGGTACAATTCCAAAGAGCCATGAATACGACCTTTCAAGAAGGTGAAGTCTAAACCTAAGTTTTTAGTCGTAGATTGTTCCCATTGTAAATCTGGATTCGCAAGCGTTCCAGGGCGGAAACCAAAAGCTGCCGATGTACCAAACGCATAAGTCGTCCGACCCAATAAAGCTTGCGTTTGATAAGGCGCAACCGCTTGATTCCCCACGGAACCTAAACTGGCACGCAGTTTCAAATTGTCCACCCATTTCGTACTTTTCATGAAATCTTCATTGCTGATGTTCCAACCCAAAGCAATCCCTGGGAAGTTACCATATTTCACGTTTTCACCGAAACGGCTGGAACCATCCCGACGCATTGTCCCTGTTACCAAATATTTATTGTCGTAATCATAGTTGACACGACCCATGAAAGAGTTGATAGTCCATTGCACCAAACCCGACGCGGAAGGCAAACTTAAAACCGAAGCACCTAAGTTGTAAAACGCTTGCGTTCCAACTGGAATGCCTTGTCCTGTGCCTGAAGAGTACTCAAAATTGTCTTTTTGAATCGAATGTAAAGCCGTTACACCTAAATTATGTTTGTCGAACGCTTTATTATAATTCACAATATTTTCCAAAGTATAGTCAAAACCGTAACGATTTTCCACAGACGCATAATTGTTACCGCCTTTTGCAAAGTTCGTCTGAGAACCGATGAAACGACCTGAACGTTGAACGGTAAAGTCGGGACCAAAATTGATGCGGTAAGTCAAGCCATCCATAATTTTCGCTTCTGCATAAAGCGAATTGAAAATACGGTAACGCTTTTGCTCGTCAATCTGTGCGCCAGGGATGATTTCAAACAATGGATTCGTCAAAAGCGCGTCATTCGTTTGCGAGAAAAGATAATTTGCAGGGTCTGTTGTGCTACCTGCTGGGTCTATGTACGGCGTACCGAGTGGATTTTGCTGCAAGGAGTAACTATAAGGATTCCAGTTCGCACCGTTACGGATACTTGACATCCCAAAAGTAGAGATACCGACTTTCACTCGGTCTGAAATTTGATGGTCAATATTTGCCCGCAAAGTCATCCGCGTGTAATCCAAACCGGGAGAAACCCCATTATCTTTAAAGTAAGAACCGCCAATATAAAAAGAAGTCCGCTCATCTCCGCCTTGAACGCCAAGAGAGTGGTTTTGAATCGTACCTGTCCGCAACATAAAGTCTTGATATTGCGTATTGCGACCTGCTTTGATACCTGCAATTACATTGGCATCGAAAACATCCACTTTGGAATCCGCATAAGCGTCTTGAACGCCAGTTGGAACTGGGTTGCCCGAAGCATCTTTGTAAATACTACCCGTAGCCACCCCGCGACGAGATTCCCGAACATATTCTGCAAATTCTTCCCCTGTGAACAAACGCAATTGGTTCAACACGCTGGATTGACCATAGTAATTGTCATAACTAACGGTTGTTTTTTTCTTTCCTTTCAATACACCGCGTTTTGTGGAGATGATGACCACCCCATTCGCGCCCCTTGCACCATAAATAGCCGTTGCAGTTGCGTCTTTCAAAACCTCCATTGATTGCACATCATCTGGGTTAAAATCTTCATAACCGCCTGCGAGTGGAATCCCATCCACAATATACAAAGGGTCATTCGACGCTTGGAAAGAACGACGACCCCGAATCCGAATCGACGGCACAGAACCCGGTTTAGAACCCGATTGCACTACGTCAATCCCTGCGACACGACCTTGAAGGGCTTGTCCTAAACTCGTAATCGGCATTTCCGTCAATTGTCGGGAATTGAGCGAAGAAATCGCACCCGTCGTTTGACTTTTTTTCTGCGTACCATAACCGACGACGACGACTTCATTCAAAGAAGAACCTTCGGATAAAGTAACATCAATCGTCGTTTGACCATTCACCGTAACATCTTTTGAGTCATAACCGATAAAAGAGAATACCAAGATTTTGGCATCTTTCGCATCTTTTAGTTCATAATTACCGTCCAAATCGGTAATCGTGCCTGTTATAGTGCCTTTAATGACGACACTGGCACCCACAAGTGCTTCTCCCTTGTCGGAGGAGACTTTTCCTTTGATGCTTTGCGCGGACACAAAAGCGCACAAAAACAACAATGCGCTGAGTGTAAGTGAGCATTTTTTCATACCTGAGAGTTGTTTTAACTGAGAATAAATTTAATCGAAAAAAAACAATTTAGTATTAAAATTGGATTTTCCTTCCTGTTGAAAAATTTGAAAGCATAAAATTAGTAAATATCTTTGATATAATTCTGTTTTTGCGGATTAAATTGTAGAAAAAAAGCGCGTCCTCCATCCTACTATTCAAAAGTTCAAAAAAAAATAATATCAAGTATTCATTTCGACAAAAGTACGTTAAGCAAAAGATCTATTTTTTTAAATCACCGAAATCGTTTCCGTTGGAATGTTTCATTTTTAGATTACACTTTTGGATACGTTGTGATACGAACGGATGTACGGATTCTACGGATTTCACGGATTCGTGCGGATTTTTTTAACTCCAATGCTGGGTTTCCAGCAAAAAATAAAAAAAATCCGTACGAATCCGTGAAATCCGTAAAATCCGTACATCCATTCGTATCCCCATTTGTAACCTACTTTTCGCACTGAATGAAACATCCCCGATTTATTTCATTTTGTAAACTTCGCTGCCCGCTAATAAAAAACAGCCTAACCCAAAATCTTCAAAATCAGGCATTTTATCGGAAGACAAAGGTTGTCCGTCGCTTGGCATTTTGCCCGTACTCTGTACAAAACCGAGAAAACCATTTGGATGCAAACCCTCTTTTATCAACCCATTCCAAGCCTTCGCGACGGCGGGCGCATATTTTTGTTTCTCTAAAACACCGTTATTCATTCCCCAAGCCATGCCATACACAAAAAGAGCCGTTCCAGTCAATTCTTTCCCGCCAAAATCCGTTTCGTCGGTCAAACTCACATTCCAAAAACCATCAGCGCGTTGCAACGGCAATAAAGATTGCATCATCGTTAAATAATCGTTCAAATAGGTCTCCCGATGCGGCGCGTCTTTGGGCATAATCTCCAAAACCCGAACCAACGCAGCAACGACCCAACCATTCCCACGAGACCAGTAACAATTTTTACCCTTTGGAGTCTTGTAAGGCGGGTCAAAATCCTTATCGCGCCACCATAATCCCTCCGTCGGATTGAATAAACCATTATCCCCATGCTTGTTTTTGGTATAATCGTACATCGCAAACATCTTTTCGGAATACCGATTATCTTTATAAATCACCCCCAATTGCGCAAAAACAGGCATTGCCATTTGTAACGCATCTACCCAAGACCAAGCATCCACTTTGTCCGACGCAACCAAACTATCCATCGATGCTTTAATGTCATGGATGCGTTCTTCTTTTTTGTCCAAAAGATACAGATCAATATACGTCTGTCCACAACATTGGTCATCTGCGTTTCGGGTGGTTACACCATTGCGCAAACCCCACTTGTGAAATTGCCCCCACGAAATCGCGTAATCTAAATACGCTTTTTTAGGGTCTATTTTATACAAACTCATTAAACCTTCGTAATAAACGCCCCGTGTCCAAATATTACTGGGACGTTCTTTATTGGTAAGGATGGTTTTGCCTACATCTGTCCATTTTTGCATGAAGTAGCGATTGGCAAGCGTCATCGCTTCTAATGTTTTCTTTTTTTTGGGTAATTTTTGAGCGAAAATAGGGGGAGTCCACCCTATACCAAGCAGTATCGTGAGTAAGAGAGCGTTTTTTTTCATACTATTTTTTTAATCGTGACCCAAATTGTATGGTATTTTTTGTCCTTCCACGCTTTGTCATTCCGTACTTGTCATTCCGTGCTTGTCATTCCGTGCTTGTCATTCCGTAGGAATCTTTACTTTGTGCGTTACAAAAGATTCCTACGGAATGACAAAGTACGGAATGACAAAGCGCAGAACGACAAAGCACGGAACGATTCCGAAATCAATATTTAAATGGCTTTCCGCCCGCCAAAACTTCTTGCTTTTTTTCATCAAACGTCACTTTCAAACCCGTCCGATATGCCGCATTCGACATAATCGTTGCTATCGAATGTTGATAACCCGCTTCAATCGGACCATTCGGCTGTTTGCGACTGCGGATACATTCCATCCAATTTTTGACGTGATTGTGCGTCAAGAAGTCACCGCCTGTGTTCGCATCGGTTGCCACTTTTTCGCCATTCAATTTGAACGGTTTTAAAAGATTCGCAGACATACCCATCGCACTTGCTTCGCGTTCGCGCAAACCGCCTGTATCCGTAATTTCGTTGGTATCCAAATTAATCATACCACCGTTTGAATAGTATAATTCTTTGGTTTCGCCCGCAGAATTAGAAAAACGAGACGTAAATTGCACTTGAAAACCCGATTTCATATCGTCCAACGGACCGTAATCAAACACAACAGTCATTGTATCGGCATTCGTACGACCATCTTTCCACTGATAAATGCCGCCATTCGCCACCACACTGCGCGGATGCGGCAAACCCGTAAACCAATGCACCGTATCAATTTGATGACTCATCCACTGACCGGGAATGCCTGAAGAATAAGGCCAGAACAACCGATATTCCAAAAATTTGCGCGGGTCAAACGTATCCGACGGGCGATTGATAAGGAATCGTTTCCAATCCACATCGCTTTCCTTTAAGTCTTTCACCAAACTCGGTCTCCGCCAACGCCCCGGTTGATTGACATTCCACATCAACTCGACCATCACAATCGGACCGAATTGACCCGATTTAATAAAATCAGCCGCCGCATGATAATTGCTACCACTACGGCGTTGCGAACCAATTTGAACAATGTGCTTAGAATCTTTGACTGCTTTCAAAACGGCTCGATTATCCTCCATCGTTTCCGCCAAAGGCTTTTCGGCATAGACATCACAACCCGCTTTGACGGCTTCTATGGTGTGGTAAGCATGTTGAAAATCGGCAGTACTGATGAAAACGGCATCCGCTATTTTGGCAGCATACAGTTCTTCATTATTGCGAAACGTTTTAATATCTGTACCTAATTGCTTGTCAATGAATGCTTTACCTTCTTCGCGGCGGCGATTCCAAATGTCCGAAACCGCAACGAGTTCAAAATTCATTTCCTTCATCAACGCCTTGAAAGGCGGAATATGAGAAGCCTTGTGGCGGTCGGAGAAGCCCACCGTTGCAACGCGCACACGGTCATTGGAACCGATAATTTTAGCATAGGATTTGGCACTAAACGCCATCGCACCGCCTACTAAAACAGATTTTTTTACAAAATCACGTCTTTCCATTTTGTTAAGTAATGTTGAATGATGAATGATGAATGATGAATGATGAATGATAAATGATGAATGATGAATGATGAATGATGAATGATGAATGATGAATGATGAATGATGAATGATGAATGATGAATGATAAATGATGAATGATGAATGATGAATGATGAATGATGAATGATGAATGATGAATGATGAATCACTTCATTCA
>JBDKKX010000136.1:0-11105 GCA_039795795.1 Bacteroidota bacterium
GAGCAAATCCTAAAAATCCTAAAAAATCAATCCCATTTAATCCCATGGGATTGATTTTTTAGGATTATTGGGATTTTAGAGCAAATCCTAAAAATCCTAAAAAATCAATCCCATTTAATCCCAAAAAAATCCCATTTAATCCTAATTCCGACGTGCCAATTATCTTCTAATTTCAACCAATTCCGACGTTCGCAATTGCCCATTGGTTTTAATGGCAATTTTATAATTGCCTTGCGGCAAATCCGCCACTGCCAAACTCAATCGAGGCAAACACGGCACCTGCCGCAAAGCATTCCCTGCCGCGTCCGTCAATTCAATCACCGATTGCCTCAGCACCTCCGTCGTCATATTGACCTCAATCAAAAGGCGGTCATCCACAGGATTCGGATAAGATTTAAATGTAAAGAATTGATTTTCAAACGATTCTGTCGGTTCTGCAATAGTAGCATGTTTAGACTCCAAGTATTCCGAGCGGGGAGTCAACGAGGACATGGCTGCCAATTGCGATAAATTTAAATTTATTTCAGTTTTAACTTGCCGTAACAAAGTAGATGGTTCGCAAACCATCGGCATAGTATCTAACGCATTGAAAGACAACGAATTCGCTTTTGCAGTCACAACAGACAACAAAGCAATTAGTGGGGGTAATAATTTCATAATGCTTGAATCGTATGTTTTTTTTGATAATACCTAAACAAGATAGCGCAAATTTAAATACTTTATCATATAGCTTGTATATGGTAAAACATATTTTTATTTTGAGGAATAGAGGTAAAACATATATTTTATTTTGAAAACAAAGACTTGAAAACTTTTAATCCCCTTTTGTGTTTCTATGAAAAATTGCGATACATGACCAATAAAGAAATCGCTCGTGCTTTCCAAGACCTTGCTTCTATAATGGAATTGCACGAGGAAAATCCGTTTAAAATTAAAACTTATTCCAATGCGTATATCACGTTGCGCAAGTTGGAAACGCCGCTTCAAGATTGCCCGTTACCTGCCATGCAAGCTATCAAAGGCATTGGCAAAAGTACGGCGGAAAAGATTATGGAATTGTTGCAAACAGGACAACTGAAAGTCTTTCAAGAATACGCCGAAAAAACCCCAGAAGGCATCATTAAAATGTTGCAAATCAAAGGATTAGGCGTTAAAAAAATTCAAGCGATTTGGAAGCAATTAGGCATTGAAAGCATTGGAGAATTGTTATATGCGTGTACCGAAAATCGGTTGGTAGCATTGCATGGTTTCGGCAAAAAAACGCAAATAGAAATTCAAAAAACCTTAGAATATTATTACAAATCGGAACATAAAACGCATTTTGCGACCGTTGAAACGGCAGCTCAAGATTTTGTAAAACAGTTAAAACAAATTTTTCCAAACGCGCCGATTGAACTCGTCGGTGAGATGCGTCGGAAAATGCCCGTCATTGAACGGGTTGAAATTTTATTAGGACTGAATCCATTAGAAATCAATCTTTTAGAAAGTTTGGAAACGGTTCAAAAACAAGATAGTTATTACTTTTTCAAACCCGAATCAAGAGATTCTGCCCTTGAAAAAGCGATTTTATACGTTTGCGCACCTGCGGAATTGGGTTCAAAACAATTTAAATACACAGGCAATCGAGCTTTTTTAGACGCTTTTGTGCAAAAAACGCAAGGCATTTCCTTCAAAAACCTGCCGACCGAAACCGCCATTTTTGAAAAAGCCAATATACCCTATATAGACCCCGTCTTGCGCGAAAGCGATACTTTCCTAAATCAACCTGCCCGTCCGCAATTGATAACCGTTGCCGATTTGCAAGGCGTGATACACACGCACACGACGTACTCCGACGGTTTGAACACCCTTGCGGAAATGGCAAACGCGGCTAAAACAAAAGGTTTTAAATATATCGGCATTACAGACCATTCCAAAGCTGCTTTTTACGCGAATGGGCTAAAAGAAGACCGCCTTTACCAACAATGGGCAGAAATCGACGCACTTAACAAGACATTTACAGATTTTAAAATCTTAAAAGGCATCGAATCCGACATTTTGAACGATGGCTCATTGGATTACGCCGACGATATTTTAAAACAATTTGATTTTATCATCGCCTCCGTCCACACCAACCTCAAAATGGACATTCACAAGGCAACTGCCCGCTTGATAAAGGCAATTGAAAATCCTTATACGACCATTTTAGGACATCCGACAGGCAGATTATTGCTTTCCAGAGAAGGCTATCCCATTGATTATCAAAAAGTTATAGATGCTTGCGCAGCGAACCGAGTGGCAATAGAACTGAATGCCCATCCTTACCGATTGGATTTGGACTGGACAAAAATACCACTTGCAATTGAAAAGGGGGTCTTAATTGGAATCCACCCAGACGCGCATAGTTGCGCAGGGATAGACCATATCAAGTACGGTGTTTACGCCGCCCAAAAAGGCGGGTTAGAACCCAAAAACTGTCTTAATACCTTGAATATCAATGATTTTTTAAAGTTCAAAAAATAAAATGGATTTAAAAATTATCGTGGTATATGCACTAATTTTTCAATACAATATTTCAAAAAACCTAAATAATCTTGTTTATTTTCGGTCGTTAAGTCCGCTAATAATTTTCGGTTGGATTTTCGGCGAATGGGTTCAATCACATCCAAAATTTTCCAACCATCTTCCGAAAGGGCTAAATATTTTTGGCGACGGTCGCGTTTATTTTCGATCTGTCGAACCAAATTTTTCTCTATAAGTGAATTAATCAAATTCGTAATATTGGGGCGCGAAACGTTGAGTGCTTCTGCTAATTCCGCAGCCACCATTTGTTTTTTCATACGGCTGCCCTCAAAATAAGGAATATTCGGGTCGTTCGCAAGGTGCAACATCAAAATCCATTGTTGCGTCGTAATATTATGTTTATGGCAAAGAATATCTCCATTTTTGCGAATCGTGTCCGCAAGATTCAAGATACCAAAAATAATGGATTCCTCTACCCCTTTGCGAATGCTTTTCAATTCGAGCGGTTCAGACATGGCAGATGATTTTGATGACGTTTTAATCATGACAATAATAGTAATTTGGTTTGGAACAATGCAAGAATGTTACCATTTTTAATGTTTGCAAAATAAACGTAAATATAGTTAATCATTTTTGAATTGACCAAATAAAAAGTAATTTTTTTCATATCTATAAACTTATATATGTAGATATAAAATTGGTTTTTGTTTGGTAAATTCAGAAAAAACAATTTTATATTTCAAAAAAAATCAAAAAAAAACTATAAAAATTGTTGCCTTTGGTGCGAATTTTCGCCAAAAAAAAATAATGCAATTTTAAAATGATTTACTTACTGAACTATTGACGCAACAATCTTATAAAGGTATCAATAAAACGAGCTAAATTATCTAAAAAAGGTAGGATAGGTTTATAGGATTTAATTAGCTTTGCAGCCGCAAAAAAAAATTCCAAATTAAAAATTATTTGCATTATGAAAAATCTCGGCGCAATTTCGTTAGCCATGAATGCTCTATTATTGCTGTTGGTCGGCAATCTGTACATGAAAAAGGGGGGGACATCCGCGCCTGTCATGGTCACGAAAAAAGATTCGACGGGAACGACGGTCACTGTACCTGTCGCACCCTCGTTGAAACTCGTTTACGTTAACTTAGATACGCTTTACGAAAAATATACCTATTTCAAAAACGAGAAAAAAGCGTTTGAAAAAAAGGAACGTGATTTGTCTGCGTCGTTAGAGGAAAAAGGACGGGCTTTGCAGCAAAAAGCGATGGCTTTACAGCAAAAAGCGGAAAAAGGAGAAACCCCGCGTGCGACTTTGGAGGCAGAACAACAGACGTTGATGCAGGAAGAAAAAACGATTATGGAGGAAAGAGACCGTCGGGCGAAGGGCTTGATGGCAGAAACGCAACAATTTAATGAGACGTTGCAGAAAAAAGTAACCGCTATTTTGGAAAAAATGAAGGCGGAAAAAGGATATGATTTCGTGATGAGTTATGTGAAAGGCGGTTCGTTTTTGTACGCCGACACTTCGTATGACATTACCCGCGAAGTGATTGATGCCTTGAATAGCCAAGCGAAATAAGTTTTTGAATCAGAAATTAGGGAAAAAAAGGAATTAAGGAAGCAAAAATTTTGATTTTTTGCCTCTTTAATTCCTTTTTTTCTTTAATTTCGCCTTTTCAAACTAAAAAATAAAATCCATTATGACGGAAAATGAAATTATTCTTTTACATGATAGGCTTTATGAATATTTGAAAGGATTGCATGAAGCAGAACCCACTTTTGGATTTTCTACCCAACAAGAAGTAGATTTACAAGGCTTTTGGTTTGGCAGATCTACAAATAGGTTGCAGTGTTTTTTATATCATCATGCACACAATATACCAATTTACAATATATATTTTCCTTATAATCAATCTTATTATGTTTGTATAATTCATCATCGAGTTTACGAAGGAGATTTAAATTTAAAAAAAATTTCAAAATCTAAGTGGACTCAACTTAATGACTTTTTGTCCTCGCTTGGATTTTCAAAAACAGATTCTTGGAGAAAAGATTTTCCGATAGAGCATGATTTTATTCAATCATTAGATTCATTTGTTAAAAATCAATTAAAAGCGATTAAGGATTTTTTCAAAAAAGAATTGCGCCTTTACGAAAAAGAAAAGGATAACATTACAAGTAAATATATTGATGATATCGAAAAAGAAAAGCAATTGGGTCATGTAAAGGAACGCTATCGGTTACTAAAGGATACCTCTATTCTACATTTGCCCTTTGCTCTATCTCGTTTAGAAGTAATTAATTTTCAAGGAATTAAACATTTGGTTATTGAAAATATACCTACAGATGCTCAATGGATTTTTCTAACTGGAGAGAATAGTTTTGGCAAAACATCCATTCTTCGGGCGATTGCTTTAGGTTTGGTGGGCGATGAATATGCGGATCAATCCTATCTTGCCCATACAAAGATTTATGCAAATGGTTACAATTGGCATCAACCCTTTGAACATATTATTCAAGCACAACGATTACTTGCAGATGATTTTCAAGTTGCAACGTATGGCGCGTCTCGGTTTCGTTATAATAATGAGCCGATTAAAAATAAAAAAAAAACATATCCATTATTCAGTGATGATGCTCCCTTAATTAATATTGAGGATATTTTAATCAAAGCAGAACGCGCTAAATCTGAAAAAAGAGAAAATAATAGTATTACTCGATTTGACAAATTAAAGAAAATATTTTTGAATGTTATACCGAAATTGTTCGATATAAAAGTAGAATATTTTGAAAATGAATTACTTACAGATAATTATCAAGTTAGATATTACGAGAAAAGCGAAAATGGCGATATTTATGAGCCAGTCAAATTAGAAGATTTAGCCGCAGGTTATCGCAGCATATTGTCCATTATAGGCGATATGATAGTTCGTTTGTCGGCGCATCCGAATAATGCTTTGGATGATTTGCAAGGAATTGTTTTGATTGACGAATTTGATGCCCATTTGCATCCGAAATATCAGTACGAATTGCCGAAATTACTATCGGATGTATTTCCAAAAGTACAATTTATCGTTTCGACGCATAGTCCGATTCCAATTTTAGGAGCAAAACCAAATACAGCAGTCGTTTTGACCGTTCACCGCACCAAAGAAGCAGGGATTACGGTGGAAAGATTGGATGATGACATTGAAATCGGGCGATTAAGCGCGAATGCATTGTTAACTTCGGATATTTTCAATTTCAAAACGATTTTCGCTCGCGGCGCAACGCCCGATACACTTGAGCCTTTTGATGATTATGAGGAAATTAGGGTCAAAAATCGAGTTGAAAAATTATTGGAATTAAGACGCAACAAAACCAATATTAAACATTGATTTAGATGAAAAAAATAGCTAATTATTTTGCTCAAATTCCTACCAATATACAGCCTACAAAATTAGTAGAAAAAGAAATTATACAAAATCTATTGATTACCAAACGAATAGAGGTTAAGGATTACAATCAAGCAGGCGTAAAAGAGCAATTATTAATTCTTTATGGGCATTGTTGCGCTTTTTGTGAGAAAACAGTGGATAAATACGCTCCAATCGAACATTTTAGACCCAAACATCGAATTACAGGGGTTAATAATGAAGGTTACTACTGGTTAGGTGTTGAATGGTCTAATTTTTTGTTGGCATGTGGCGTTTGTAATGGGCAAGAGAACAAAGGGAATCACTTTCCAATTGCAGGCATTCGGGCGGTTGCACCTGCAACGGTTGATTTTACAGATAAGTCACAAAACGATTCTTTTTTTCAACAATGCAATCTATTTTCTGCCTTCTTGCAGGCAGAACAACCTTTATTATTGCATCCCGTTTTGGATAATCCTGACGATTGTTTGCGTTTTGAAAAGAATGGTACTGTGACGCCCAAAAATGAAAAAGGACGCGTTTCTATTGAAATATATGGTTTGAATGATCTTGAAAAGAGACAAGATTTAATTGCAGCAAGAAAAAAAATTGTGGATAAAGCCAAAGCGGAGGTAAATCATTGCATTTGCAATTACAGAGATGATGAACGACTTTTTCAAGATTTACTTCGGATTCGAGAAAAATTACGACTCCAAGCGGCGGGCTCACAACAGAACGACCCTTATAATGAACCTTTTTCGGCGGTTCGGCGCGCTTGTGTGGTGCATTTTGAAACTTTTTTTATTGAGCCATTCAAACAATCGGATAAGTACTCGCAAGAAGATAAAGACCGATTAGATAGGGTTTTTCAAGAACTCGAAACGTATTTAAGCGAGTTTGATGAATATCCTTTATAGAAAAAAAACGACATCCGTTTTCAAAACGAATGCCGTTGTCCTTGCAAATCAATATTTTATAAATACAATTCATTATTCATTTGTACTCGATTCTTCCGCTTTATCAGGGGTGTGCCGAGTGGTATTATTCCGTCGGGCTTCTTGCGCCATTTTGTGTTGCCGCCAAGCTTCGTCATCCGCTTCGTAGGCTTTGATGATTTCCTTCACCAACCGATGCCGCACCACATCCTCCGCAGACAAAAACACTTGCGCAATCCCATCCACATTTTTCAATATATCCAACGACTGCACCAAACCCGATTGCACATTGCGCGGCAAGTCAATTTGCGATAAATCGCCCGTCACCACACATTTAGCCGTCGGTCCTAAGCGCGTTAGGAACATTTTCATCTGTTGCGGGGTCGCATTTTGAGCTTCGTCGAGGATGACAAACGCATCATTCAACGTCCGCCCGCGCATAAACGCTAACGGTGCCACTTCAATCGTGCGACTCGTCATCATCTGCGTGAGTTTGTCGGCAGGAAACATATCGTCGAGCGCGTCGTACAACGGGCGCAAGTACGGGTCAATTTTCTCCTTCAAATCGCCAGGCAAGAAACCCAAATTTTCACCCGCTTCCACCGCAGGGCGCGTCAAGATAATTTTTTTAACAATTTTGTGCTTCAACGCCCGAACTGCCATCGCCACAGCCGTATAAGTTTTGCCCGTTCCCGCAGGTCCGAGCGCGAAAACGATGTCATGTTGGTCAATCGCCTCCACGAGTTTGCGCTGATTGCGCGTTTTCGCTTTAATCGGCGCACCGTCGCGTCCATGAACAATCGTTGCATTACTTTCACCGGCGGGCAATCGCACTTCATAAGGATTTTCGCCTTTCAACATGTCAGTAACGGTTTGAGAGGACAATTCTTTGTGGTCTTTGAGCATGCGCACCATCAATTCCATTTTGGATTTGGCGGTCTGCGCGTCGCTCTTCGCACCCGCAATTTTAAGATTATTGCCCCGTGAAGTGATAGTCAAATCAGGGAACGCCTTGCGCACAAGGTTCAATTTAGAGTTATTTTCGCCGTAAAGGGCTAACAAATCAACTCCATCGATGGTCAACGAGATTTCTGTCAAACTTTTTTGAATTTTTTTGGTTGAACTTTTGATGTTTAATGGTTAAACAATACGTAAGTAATGATGAATGATGAATGATGAATTTTACAAAATTCATCATTCATCATTCATCATTCATCATTACCTACTTTTTAAAAACAATCATGGCACAGTCCTCCTATGTGTATTTCTATTGTTAAATATGTGATGAAAACCAAATTTTTTTATAAAAAAAATACTTTTAAATCTAATGAAGTCTTATTTTTGTGTAAAATAAAGGAAAAGTTAGGAGAAATGCAAATTTTTTGATACAAATTTTTAAAAAAAATATAAAATTTAGCGCACCTGTGAATGGAATTTGTAAAGAATAAAACGTTTGAAATCAATTTTTTAAAAGTAATTCCAGCACCAATTGTTTCATCTCAATTTCCAAATTACTTTTGATGACTATTGTAACGATGACGACGGATTTTGGTGACAAGGACTATTATGTGCCAAGCATCAAAGGGGCGATGCTGACTCGTCACCGACAGTTGATTTTAGTCGATATTACGCATCAGATTAAAAAACACGATATTGTTGAGGCGGCGTTTACGCTCAAAAATTGTTGGCATTGCTTCCCGGAAGGGACGATTCATGTCATCAGCGTCAATAATATGGGGGGCGACCGCAATCGTTTTTTAGTGACGAATTATAAAAATCATTATTTTATCGTTCCAGATAATGGTTTATTATCGTTGATTTTCCCGAGTTCGCCGTCTGTGGCGTATGAATTGCCATTTTCGGGATTGAGCATTGAGCCGATTCGAACGGTTTTGGCGCACGCGGTAGGGCATCTTGCCAAAGGCAATCCGATGGAAGCCGTCGGAAAACCCGCAGGTGAAATTTTACAACGCCTTATGTTTCAACCCGTTACGTCGCAAACACAGATTCGGGGAAGCGTGATACATATAGATGATTTTGGGAATGTTATTTTGAATATAACCCGCGCTTTATTTGAACGGGTGGGCAAAAATCGAGCGTTTAAACTTTTTTTTAAACGACATGACCCGATTCGCAAATTGTCGAGACATTATAATGAGGTGTCGATGGGCGATACGCTTTGTTTGTTTAACACCGATTATTTGGAAATCGCGATTCACACGGGGCGCGCCAGTGAAATGTTGGGTTTGAAAGTGGATGATACGGTGCAGATAGAATTCGCGCCTTGATAAAATACCTTGATTATCAAGCGTTTAACCGTTTGGAAGGTTGGAAACCTTCCAAACGGTTAAACGCTTGATAATCAATTAAAAATAGAACAATGCGTCACCAAACCATTGAACTTAAAAAACTTTGTAGATATATTAAAAAATAATATTTTTTTTACTAATTTGAAAACGGCAGTTGGTTGGTGATTTTTAATCACAGACCAAACGTAAACCAATATGATTCGCTTGATACGACGCTTTCCGATGATGCCGCCGAGTTACTCGACTATTGATTGCCGTGTTGTACCAACTACCGCCCCGATATACACGAGCAGTTCCCTCCATCGCTCCAATCGGGTTTTGGGCGACAGCATCCGTGTAAATATCATATATATCACTACACCATTCCCAAACATTACCCGACATATCGTGAATACCTAACTCATTCGGCAATTTCTGCCCCACAGGATGCGTCAAAGATTGGCTATTCCGACTAAAAAAAGCCACTTCATCCAATGAATCGCTTCCACTATATTTATAACCCTTACTTTGAGAACCGCCTTTTGCCGCATATTCCCATTCAGCCTCCGTCGGTAATCGATATTTTTTGTTCGTCAAAGCGCTCAACCGCTTGATAAATAGTTGCGCGTCTTCCCATGAAACCGTTTCTATTGGCAACGCCTCTCCCACAAAATGAGCAGGATTTTGCCCCATGACCGCTTGCCATTGTGCCTGCGTAACAGGATATTTGCCTATCCAAAAATCGTTCAACGTCACCAAATGAATCGGACGCTCATTGGCATAATCCCGACTGCCCATTTTAAAAGTGCTGCCTTCCACAAAAACCATTTCCATCTCAAAAATCGTTGACAAATCCATCGATTTTGGTGCGGCGATGGGCATTGGATTCAATGCCTTTCTTAATTTTGCCCATTTTGTTTTAGTAACCCGTATTTGCTTAATTAGTTGATTATGAAGCGATTGCGTTTTAGCTTTTTCCGCTTGTAACTCTAATAATTGCGTTTGGAGTTCCGTTAATTGCTCTTGTAAAGAACTTTTATGGGTTTCGTTTGTGCTGGACGGTTGCACTATTTTTTTCATACTGTTTTAAATTAGAGTCGTTGGAATTAGGATTATTTGGGGATTAAATGGGATTGATTTTTTTGGATTTGTAGGATTAAAATCCTACAAATCCAAAAAAATCAATCCCATTTAATCCTAAAAAAATCCCATTTAATCCCCGTTCTAAGCATATACATCGACTTCCGTTTTCACTTTGAGCAAATCGCCCAATTTCAAAAATGCTCGCCGCCATTCTGGAGTCGGATATTGCCGTTCGCGGTTTTCATATCGCTTCAACAACGAAAAATATACATTTTGACTTTTCCAAACATCCGCTTTTACATTCAAATCGTTCAAAATCGTCAAAACTTCAATCAACGATTGTAAGCGATTCAAGGGAATGCCGACCCGTTGTATTTTCTTGACTTCTTGGAAAATGCGTTCGACGGCTGCCAATTTAAAGGCATTTTCATCACTGAAACCCGTTCCCCATTTCTTGATTTCGCCCAAAATATTTTGTAACTCGCTGATATCCAAGGCTTCTTTTTCAAAAAAGGCTTTCAAATCCAAATTCAACACATAACCCACAGCATTTTTATACGCATCTGGAATGTTCACGTTGGAAACTTGCAAACCCGTCATCAACCGATAATTATCCTCATAGATTTTGCGGAACGCGCCTTCTACATTTTTAAGGTTTTTAGCGGTGATGATGTCAATAATTTTTTGTTTTTCTTCTTTAAACAGTTGCCAAATGGTGAATTTTTCCGCGCCAAAATAGGTTTGAAACGCGCCAATCACGTCTGCTAAGTTAATGGTTTTGAACGCTTTAACTGTTTTTTGATACATCTCGTCGAAAGTCGCCCTATCCATATCCAACGAAATATTCCCAATCAAATTCAACTCGCCGAGATACAAAACCGCAAAACTAAAATGCTTTT
>JBDKKX010000137.1:0-11088 GCA_039795795.1 Bacteroidota bacterium
GTTTTGCGCGGGAAGCAGCTATTCGGAGCATATTTGCAGATAAAAAAATCGCGATTTACGCCCCTACCAATTTGAACAGAATTCGAGCAGATAAAAGTGATTTTGCATTAAAAACGACAGCCAATCTATATGATTTCTTCCAAGTAAAAGGCGTTTCTGCCAATTATTGCAAATTTCAAGGCGAAAATTCCACAATTTCCATTGAAACGCAATTGACACGCGGACGCATTAATGACCATCCTACTCAAAGTCGCCTTTACTTGAAAATCGATTTTGATTTTTTGATTTTGTGTTTAGACCCTGCGTTGACACGCCTTTTTGATGCAGAAATAGGGCGGAATGATGGTATTTACTGGCGTTTTTTCTGTATTCCAACCCCTAATTTGGCAGCTCATCCTAATTTCCCGCATCGAATTAAAGCAATTCAAACTTTTAAACTCACTGAATTGGAAGCTTTTGAATGTAATGAATGTTTTTATTCAAAATATATTTGAATTTTAATCAAAAAAACCTGCATTCACGTTCACTTTATAATTCGTTATAATTAACTCATTCCCTAAATCTCGACTTTCTCCTTTTTTATTGGCTGTATTGTATAACCATTTTCGTTCATGTATAAATGCCCAATCATATAAATCTCTAATTTCAGAGCAATCATCATAAGATAAACAAAAATAGTAATTTGTATTTTTCAATTCCTCGCAAAGCCGAATATGATCTTGCTCTAAAAAAGGTTTTGTATAAGCTCTTTTTTGGTCAGCATGGAAATAAGGCGGGTCTAAATACATTAAAACTTGCTTTCCTACTGCTTTTTCTTGTACTACTTGCGCGAAATCCCAATGAGTAATTTTTACATTTTGCAGTTTTCGGGCAGCTTGTTCCACGAAAGCGATCCAATTTTTAGGGGGCGAACTTTTTTGCTCTTTATAACCCCAAGCAGGTTTATGAATAATCCCACTGTACGAAGTTCGATTTAAATAATAGGTTTTATAAACTTTGGAAGCAAAATTATCGGTTTGCCAATTTTTAATTTCGGTATGTCTTTCGGGAGTCGCCACCTCTGTGAAAAGCCATTCGCTCATCAATTGAACGACGGTTTCATCTGTGAGCCCTTTATAAATATCCGCAATATCTATTTCTAAATCATTGATCCAATTGAATTTAGATTTTTTTTTGCCAAAAAAAACGCTCCCACCACCCACAAAAGGTTCTCTAAATTCGTCATGAGGTAAGCAATCTATGAACGGCAAAATATATTTTAATGCGTAATATTTTCCGCCAGGATAACGCATGGGCGATTTCACAAAGTCTCGAGACTTTTGAAAAGAATGGAGTAAAAAGGCGGGTTCAATCTTTGCAATCATCATTTAAATATTTCTAATTGTTGACTCAATTCATAATTTGTTATAATCAATTCCAACCCCATGCGCCTTAAACCATTTTGAGTTTGCGCGTTCTCGACCCGATAAACAAATTGGGCTTCAAATATATTTGCCCATTTATATAAAGTTCGGATTTCGGGCAAATCATCATATGTTAAAAAAAATTTATGTGGTGTTTTTTGCAGGGATTCGACTAATCTTAAATGGTCTTCATAATTAAAACCATTTCTATAATGTTTTTTTTTAGGTGGACTGAAATAAGGAGGATCCACAAATAGTAATGTTTTTTTGCCTTTACTTGGCATGCGGATAATGGATTCAAAATCCTGATTTGTAATTTGTGTATCCGCTAATTTTTCCCCTGCGGGAATAATTTTTTCATGCCAACGTTCGGGCGGCACACTTCTTTTATCCCGATAACCCCAAGCGGGCGAAGATAGTTTACCGCTAAAAGAAGTTCGGTTTAGATAATAATATTTATATGCAATTTCAATATCTGTATTCGGTTCAAATTCATAGACTTCTTTCCAACGTTCTTTATTAGCGACTTCAGGAGATAACCGTTCCAATAATACTTTTCGCTTATCTGCATCCTGCATGACTTGATAAGTGGTTATCAATTCTGTATCAATATCATTTAATAAGTTAAAATGAGCTTTCTTTTTTGCGAAAAAAACACTTCCACCGCCTACAAACGGTTCTCTAAATTCATCATGTTCCACTTCGGACCAAAAAGGCGCAAGTAAATTTAATGCATAATATTTGCCGCCTGGATAACGAAATGGCAATGATATTTTCTGAAAAGACATATTTTTGAATGATTTTAAACGCAAAAGTAGTAAAAAAATAAACTTTCTGCTTTAATTTTGCAAGTTTAGAAAAGGTTTAAATTTTCTAAACTTGCAATTTTTTTTAATACTGTTCTTTCTGATTCGGAAAATCCTTACTTTTCACATCATTCACATAGGATTGCACTGCCGTTTTAACCTCTTCAAACAAATTCATATATCGGCGCAAAAAACGTGGTTGAAAATCTTTGGTAATGCCTAATAAATCATGCGTCACCAACACTTGCCCGTCGGCGTGCATGCCCGCGCCAATGCCAATCGTCGGAATTAAGATACTTTCAGAAACTTCTTTGGTCAATTTCGCAGGGATTTTCTCCAAAACCATCCCGAAACAACCCAATTCTTGTAATAATTTGGCATCATTGCGCAATTGTTCGGCTTCGATTTCCTCTTTTGCGCGGACCGTGTAAGTCCCAAATTTGTAAATTGATTGCGGCACCAAGCCCAAATGCCCCATCACAGGAATCCCCGCAGACAAAATCCGCTTGATGGATTCTTGAATTTCGTGTCCACCTTCCATCTTGACGGCGTGTGCCCCCGACTCTTTCATAATCCGAATCGCCGATTCCAATGCCAATTTCGAGTTGCCTTGATACGACCCAAACGGCAAATCTACAATCACTAAGGCGCGTTTCACGCCCCGAACGACGCTTTGAGCATGATAAATCATCTGGTCCAGGGTAATGGGCAAAGTGGTTTCGTGCCCCGCGATGACGTTGCTCGCCGAATCGCCGACCAAAATCACATCAATCCCCGCTTCATCCAAGATGCGCGCCATAGAAAAATCGTATCCTGTAAGCATGGATATTTTCTCACCCCGCGCTTTCATGGCTTGGAGCGTGTGCGTAGTGACTCTTTTAACTTCTTTGTGTACAGACATTTTGAGGAATCAAAATTTTTTTAGCTGTATAATTGTTTGATAATGATTGATTTTCAATGAATTAAGGTGATTTTATACAAAATGGTTTTATTGGAAATAACGAATTCGCTGAAAATCGGGCGAAAGATAGAATAAGATTTTGGATTTCAGAATGTGGATTTCAGATTTCGGAAGGCTTTGTTGCGAAATCTGAAATCCACATTCCGAAATTGTTCTAACATTTTTTTCAAATATTTTTGAAAAATAGAGTTCCCGCCAAATTGATAGTAGCAAATTAGCGGTAAATGGGTTTAAAACCTTGCTTACCGCTAAGTTGCTACTATCAACTTGGCGGTAACGCTATAAACCTAATACAAATATATTTTTTCAAAACATCGTTAAAATCTTATATTTAGCTTAATTTTGCACTTGAAATGCTTTCCAAAATATTATTATTAAAAATAATGAGTATTAAAACGAAACTGTTACAAAAGTTAAAAGAGGGCAATAGAGGTGGTGTGATTGCAGATTTGATTCACTATTTCAACCGTTCGCTATAAGTCATTAGACAAAATTAAACGTACAACTTGACGCAAGTTGCAAACTTGCGTCAAGTTATAACTATTTAATAATCAATATTTTAAATCATTTTAGTTCATATCATTTTAATTTGTCCAAGCACTTATGAAAAATTAGGTTGAAATGCAGGATGGAATGGTGATTGGCATTCCTAATCAAGGAATTTACCATCAAGACGCATTTTTGAAATGGTATCAACAAAAATAAGGCGATTTCGGAGTGTGGATTTCGGAAGGAGCGATTTTACAAACCATTGTAAATCAATTCGTTCCGAAATCCTTATAAGGTATCTGTGGTGTAATCCGCAATTCCTTTAATCGTCGTCAAAAACGAAACGCCAATTCCAATAATGGGCAATTCCCGATACCGCAAACGGTCGGCATAGCGTTTATCTTTAATGTATTGCAAAGCTACTTCCGCGCTTTGCCCGACTTTAAATTCAAATAAAAAAATATGCGTTTTTGTAATCACAACCGTATCCATACGTCCCATTGGGGAATGTAATTCACTATGAACGTCGGTGCCAACCATCGTAAAAATGAGGTGAATAATCGAATGAAAGAATTTTTCCTCATGTTTTACATAATTTTGGTCGGGAATAGACTGAATCAAATGATTTAATTTTTCAATCACCCGAGGGACATCATTCTGCACCAAAGCCCGCGCAATTTGCAAGTGATGCAATTCGGTCACTCTTGTATGCGTGTATTCGCTCAACAAAAACCGATTAAACGCTTGTTTAACCTCTTGATTCGGGTGTTTTAAAATGAAAGTGCGCTCATGAGCAGGTGTTTCTTGCAAGACTTGTTTAATCGTTAAGTAGCCCGTTTGTAATAACAAGGAATCTACATCTAAATTCTCTTGTGGTTCCAATACGAAATTGCTCAAAATCGAATCACTCACTTCTTTTTCTTCTAACTTATATTCAAATCGTTTACTCAATAATTTCACTAAAAACGTGGGCGTACCCGTTTCAAACCAATAATCCGAATAAATTTTAGTTCGGAAAAAACACAACAACGAATATGGATTATAAACAAAGGTCTCCCCATCCCAACTATAACCATTGTACCAATATTTCAAATAGTAAAGGGTTTCGGGCGGCATGGTTTCCAAATAAGGCGCGAAGTAATGCTCAACTTCGGCTTGTGTGCAACCGCACAGAGCAGCATAATGGGGGTCTAACGTCAAATCGGAAAGGTGGTTCAAGGTCGAAAAAATGGAAACTCGTGCAAATTTAGTTACCCCTGTAATCAACATAAATCGAATATATTTGGAAGCGGATTTCAAGATACCGAAAAAATCTTTCAAAATATCTCGATGGGCGATTGCTTTTTGATAATCAAACGGGTCTATATAATCCACAATGGGGCGGTCATACTCATCAATCAAAATGACTACCGAGTTGCGCGATTTTCGAGCTACTTTTTGAATCAACTCTTTAAATAATTGACTCGGCGTTTTTTGTTTTAGTTCTAATTCAAAGGTTTCCGCGATTTCGTGCATGGTTCTTTGAAGGGCATCGCTCAACCCATCTTCATGTCCGATGTCGTCTAACGACAATCGAATCACAGGATAAGTTTGAGACCAATCCCATTTATCGGCAATCCATAACCCTTCAAATAAGGTTTTATTGCCTTGGAATAATTCGCTAATGGTATCTACGGTCAAAGATTTTCCGAACCGTCGCGGACGGGACAGAAAATATTGTTTACTTTTTTGAATACACAAATCATAAAGGAATTGTGTTTTATCAATGTAAAGATTGTTATTTTCGCGGATGTCCCGAAAATATTGTTGACCAATCGGCAAATCTGGTTTCATTTTGACAATTTTTTACAAAGGTAAACCTTCCTAATCGGCTTGCCAAATTTTTAAATCCCTTTTTTTGTATTTTTAATTACAATATATTTTGTTTTAATTATTTTAAATTTTGTAATTTGCCACGAATTACACAAATTATTCGTAAAAATTGCGATGTTTCATTTTTAGGTTACACTTTTGGATACATTGTGATACAAATGGATGTACGGATTTCACGGATTTCACCGATGGGTACGGATTTTTTCTTGTCCTTCCGTAGGAATCTGAGTTTCCTACGGAAGGACAAGAAAAAATCCGTATCCATCGGTGAAATCCGTGAAATCCGTACATCCATTCGTATCGCCATTTGTAACCTACTTTTCGCATCGAATGAAACAGCTCTAAAAATTTGTGTAATTCGTGTAATTCGTGGCAAAAATGGGGCGGATTCTTCTAAAACCTTAAAAACGAATTTTCAATCCTCCAAAAACGTTTCGCCCCATACTGGGTTCAAAATAGCGTCCTCCAGCAGCGTTTAATTGTACATTTGCCATATATAATACGTCAAAAGCATTGTTTACCCCAATAAAAGGTTCTATCCCATTGTCACTAATAGAGAAACGATAGCCCGCCCGAAAATTCATCAAGCCATAACTACCTACTTTTACCAAATTTGCATCCTCTGCAAATTGCGCATCCACATACCGATATTGCGCCGTCGCGTACAATCCAGACGGACGAACGTACCGCAATTCCGCGTAAGCAGTGTGTAGCGGCAGTCCTGGCATGACTTTTCCTGCATAATCTACGCCGCCAGACAAAAAAGTTTTATATTTAAAATCGGAATACGTATAATTCACAATTGCCGTCAAACCTTTAAATAAACGCGCTGTTAAGCCCACTTCAATGCCTTTTCGTTCGGTTTCGCCTGCATTTTTGTAAAAAGTCTTGTTGGGAAACGCTGCCAGTGTGTAGGGGACTAATTCATTCGTTGCTTCGACTTGAAACAATGCCGCACTTATATATAATCTTTCCATGATGAAACTTTTTACGCCTAATTCAACATTTACGGCGCGAGTCGGTTGTAAATCGGCATTAAAACCACCCAAACCCGTCGGATTATTAGACAATTCGTTCAAAGAAGCCGTTTCAAAACTGGTCGAGTAATTGGCATACACGTTGCTCGCAGGAGCAATTTGGAACGATAAACCTGCGGTTGGGCTGACTTTATCAAAACTTAAATTACTGGATTGGTCTCCGTCGGTCAGAAAACGGTCTCGAATCGTCGTATGGATGTCGTCGTAGCGCGTACCGAGTGTCAAAGTTAATATATTTTTAAAGGCTATTTCTTGCAACAAAAAAATACCAGAAGAACGATAAATTTCCGTTTGGTCTAAGGTTAATTTGCCTTGAACGCCATTTTTGTTATCATAACGCGTGCGCGCATCGGATTGATTTTCAACATCCAAACCTATATTCAACCGATATTTCACCTTGCCAAAATCGTTGGAATACCGATAATTTGCGCCACCACCTGCAAAATCGCGTTGAAAACGAATCATCCCACTCGCCAAAACTGCCAATCGATTTGAAAAATCGCGGGTCGTATAAAACAACCGAGCATTCAATTCATGGTTTTCATCCGTTTTATGGTTGAGAATCAAGGCAATACGCTCTTGATTGAAACTCGTCCCCGCATTAAATTGGACATTTTGGGGGCGCGCCTGTTGCCGACTGCTATCGCTCATTGCTTGCGTAATGCCGCCCGGATCTTGTGCATTGGGTAAACCATTGTAATTTAACAATAAACTTACGTTGGTTTTTTCGTCGAAATCGTAGCGGAATTTCGCATTTGCTAACATGTTTTCCGCTCGACTGAAATCTCGATAACCATCGGTCGTCAAACGCGAACCGCTTGCTATCCATTGAAACGGACCGATTTTTTGCCCTCCTTTAGCTTGAAAACGCCCAAAACCATGCTCCCCAACCGATAAATGGATTTCTCCAGAAGGTTTTTCCGTCGGTTCTTCGGTGGTAAAACTGATGACTCCGCCTGAAGCATTGCCCCACATCCCTGCGGCGGGTCCGCGAATCACTTCCATTCTGCCCATAAAACCAGCATCAATACCACCCGTTTTGACTTGTCCATCAGGCGTAGATTCAGGAATTCCATCGGTTAAAATCTTAATACCGCGAATCCCAAATTGTGCTCTCGCCCCAAAACCGCGAATCGCAATCCGCAAATCTTGTGCAAAGTTGTCTGGATTCTGAACAAAAACCCCTGGAACCGCTCCCAAAGGTTCATATAACGAAATTTGTTGTTGGGCAACTTGCAAACGGTCTTTATTCAAAATCGTCATGGCAAAAGGAGGACGGGTTTCGGAAGTAGGCAAGCGCGTTGAATTGACCGTTACGGGAGTCAAATCTTGCTGCATTGCCGTTGAATCTTGGGCATTTTGCCCGAAAGTGACCATTTGAAAGGTGCAAAAAATAAAAAAATAAACAATTGGTTTTTTAAACAACATTTTTTTGTCTGTTATTGGCTTCAAAATGAATAAAATTGGTTTCACAACGTGTCTGGCGACAGACAAAAGTAGAGAATGGTTCGTAACTTCCGTGCATGATTTAAAAATTTTACAAAATTTTTACTTAATTTGTATAAAAGTTATTCAAAAACTGCTTAAACTTGTATGTTTTTAGCCAGCGCACTCGCACACGATATACATTTTAAAAATTTTGTTTGAAAAAAAACTTTTTGAATCATTCTATGCAACGAATCTGCTCATTGTACACCCATAATGAACCCATTCGATTGCGCACTAAAACCATAACAACATGAGTGCTGACTTTCAATATTCCGAACGTAGATTAGAGCGATTGGTCGAGAACCGAACGGCTTATACGTTAAATCATGCAGAATTAAATATATATGAAACATATCAACAAGCGTTCAAAGTAGAATTGCAATTCCAAGAGCCTGTCATGGCAACGATGTTGCGCGGCAAAAAGATAATGCATTTACCGGATACTCCTTCGTTTGAATTTTTTCCGGGGGAATCAGTGGTTTTGCCTCCTGGAGAGTTGATGAAAATTGATTTTCCAGAAGCGACTCGCGATAATCCAACTCAATGTTTGGGCTTAGTGATTTCAAATGATAAAATCAAAGATGTGATTGATTTGCTCAATGAACGCGCTCCTAAAACGGAAGAACAACAAGCATGGCAATTTGCAAATCATAATTTTCATTTTATGAATGATAATGCGGTGCATCAAATCATTAAAAGGTTAATTTTTTTGTTTACAGAGAATCATCCGTCCAAAGATATATTTGCAGATTTCATGCTTAAAGAGTTGATTATCCGATTAATGCAGACCGAAGCACGTCATTTTTTGATTGACAATGCCGCAGAACATCAAGATACGTATCGATTGGCGTTTGTGGTGCAATACATTCGAGCACATTTGCACGAACCGTTGACGATAGAGTGTTTGAGTCGGAAAGCGTGCATGAGTCAATCGCATTTTTTCCGTTGTTTTAAAAATGAATTTGGGATTTCGCCGATTGATTTTATCAACCATGAACGGGTCAAAAAGGCGACGGTTATGTTAAAAAATCGATTGAAATCCATTCATTTAGTGTGTTTGGAGTGCGGTTTTAACAATATTTCCTATTTTAATAAGTTGTTCAAGCGATTTACCAATATGACACCTTCCGAATATCGCTTAAAAAATTGAAAACGAAAAAAATAGATTTGCCAAGTGGTTTAAATCTGTTAAACAATTTCTAAAAAACAATTGCAATAGAATAAGGTTTAAATCCAATCACTCTATATTTAGCGTCGGCGATATTTTTAAGTTTCGCCGACGCGGAATGGGTTATAAATTATTATCAAAAAAAATATAAATCGCCCTAAAAATCTACTCATTTCACCGAAAATCGTCAAAAAAGAATGGCTAAATACAATTTAAAAAACGACCTTTACAACATTATTTAACCCATTAAAAATTCTAAAACAGTCACTATGGTAAAACAAAAATCGTCCCTTGTTCCACGAAAGCGGATGAAGAAAGGCAAACCTCAAACGCCGCCGTTATTTCAAGCACATGATAAGTTTTTTAAAATTGCGTTTCAAGACAAAGAAAATGCAAGTGATTTTTTGAAAACTTATTTTTTGTCTCAATTTCCAGATATTGAATTGGATTTGAGTAGTTTACATTTAGACGATACGGAACATGTTTCCAAGAAATTGCATCATTTATATTCCGATGTGGTGTATCGTTGCCAATTGAAAGGGGATTCGGCGGATAAAGTCGTCTATGTTTCCTTTCTATTTGAACACAAAAGTACCATGCCAACGTCGGAATTTAATATGCGGCTTCAATTATTGGAGTACATTCACTCGATTCAGCGCAAAAACAAAGTGGAAAAACAACCCGAAAGCATTGTGATTCCAATTGTTTTTAATCAAAGTGCCAAAAGTTGGGAACAACAATCGTTCAGAAGTTGTTTTCCGAATGCGCCGCAATCTTTGTTGCAATTTATTCCCGAATTTGCGTATTTTGTGTTTAATTTGGCAGACTTGTCCGATGACGAAATTCGGATGTTGCGGGAATACAGTGCTTTGCGCGGCGTATTGCTCGCAATGAAGCATTACAAAAATGTGGATTTTTTGAAAAATCATTTTGAAGAAATGATTCATTTCATCGAAGAACATCCTGAAAAAGAAGATTTGTGGCAAACCATATTCGCGTACATTCTCGGCAATGGCGAATTGCAACAGGATGTCGTCAACAGTATTTTAAAAAATATTCATTCACCAAAAATTAAACAAAAAATGGATTTAGCAACCAATAAAGGTATTTTTGGGCAGGCTTATCGTCAAGGCAGAGCCGAAGAAGCGGCAAAAGCACAAATTATTATCTCAGAATGGAAAGAAAAATTCCAAAATACTGAAAATGAATTAGCGCAAACTAAACTGGAAGCAGAAGCAACCAGAATTTTTTTGACACTGCTTCATGGTTGGCATAAACAAGCAGATACAGGCTTATTGGCAGATATTGCGTTGATTCCGTTGAAAGAGGCTCAATTATGGATAGCATCTTTTGAATATATAAAAGCAAACCTTGCCGAGCAAAAAGAGCTTGCCCCAAAACAATGGGTTAAATTATTGGAAAAAAAGAAAACAAAATATGTTGTTTTATCCGAAGCACAAGTGAGTCGATTGTTGGAATTGTTGGATAAATCTGTTGGATAATCGGTTTTGAACCTGCTATTCATAAAATAAAATGTTTTTAAATAGCAAGTTCTATCCTTTTTCTGTGCATAAAAATTAAAAAAAAGATAGTTTCCGAAAAAAGAACTATCTTTGCACAAATTTTTCGTAATAAAGTATTAGCATTTGAAATCATTTAATGAATCGGGATTGAACGAAGCGTTGTTGAAGGGCATTGAGGCATTGGGATTTGAAACTCCCACGCCCGTCCAACAATTGGTTATCCCGCACGCGCTCACGCACAAAGGCGACATCGTCGCCCTCGCCCAGACCGGTACGGGCAAAACCGCCGCTTTCGGGCTGCCGCTTTTGCATCTGACTGACCCTGCTACTCGTAATGTCCA
>JBDKKX010000138.1:0-11009 GCA_039795795.1 Bacteroidota bacterium
GGTTACGGGGTGTGAAAGATGATGATGTTTCGATTGACCTCGTATTGACGCAGAATCCCGATGTCGTCAATTATATGAAGACGAGTCCGAATGAATCGGATTTCAATTATGACCCCAAACGGGCATATCAAAATTTGAGCGATTTATTTGTACCTTTTCTGTTGACGGATTACCGTCCGAATACAACGATTCCGTTGATTACGCCTGCATGGATTAGCAATAGTGCGAATTTGGTTCGTTCGGGGAATAATGGCTTATTCAATTTGAATAATGTGGATATTGTGTTCACGAAGGACAAATCGAAATGGAGTCGTTGCGTGGTGGTGGAAACGTCTTCCCCTAACTATTACGACCGAAATGCGCTCAACGCGGCAACCGAAGGCGGTGCATTGAATTTTGAATTGCGCAAACACGTATCGGTCGGCAAAGAAGATGCGAATAATGACGGTTTACCCGATGGCGATGGCGATGGTTTAGGTATGGGTTGGTTCCCAGGTTACGCGATTGACGTAGAGACGGGCAAGCGATTGAATATTTTCTTTGGGGAAAACTCTTCGTATGATGATAATTCACTTGCGGCAAATTATTTACCAGAATCGGTGGGTCTTGGACGCGATATGATGTGGAAACCTTCTTCTCAATTCGGTTTAACGCAACGTTCTGCATTTAGCTGGCAAACGTACTGTTACGCTGGGGGTCAACATTATATATATGTCACTTCTCAAGAATATGATGCTTGCGCGACGTTGCGGACGCAATTTGCACAATCTTCTCCGTTTGCGAAATTACCAGCATTCAAAGCGATTACTTGGGCAGCTATGCCGATGCTCGCCGCAGGTACGAAAATGTTGTCTTACAAAGAAGGTTTGATTCCGAATGATGCAACGGTTAAATTACGAGTGAATAATCCATATCAAGTAGCAACGGCTTCGGGTAAAAACGGCGGGCATCCAACGTATAAATTTGAAATCAAGTCGAAAGCAGCTCAGACTTTGGATGCGGTAGGCATTGATAATCAATTAGATATGATGAATGTGGTGCCGAATCCATATTATGCGCGTTCGGATTACGAGATTAATCAATTCCAAACGACGGTTAAAATTACGAACTTGCCTGCGAAAGCGACGGTTACGATTTATTCGATGGACGGCAAATATATTCGCGATTTCAAACGCGATGAAGTCCCAGAAGTGAATCCTGTCGAGACCAATCAAGGCATTCGGACGAAACAAATGTTACCTGATTTGCAGTGGGATTTGAAAAATCATAAAGGGATTCCAGTAGCGAGTGGGGCGTATTTGATACATGTTGAGGCACCTGGTTTGGGCGAAAGGACTTTGAAATTGATGGTTATCAATCGTGAATTTGACCCATCTCGTTTGTAATGATGAATGATGAATGATAAATGATGAATGATAAATGATGAATGGTTCATCATTTATCATTCATCATTTATCATTCATCATTCATCATTCATCATTTATCATTCATCATTCATCATTCATCAAAATGATTAAAAATATAACACATTTATTCGCTATCCTATTGGCAATCAATAGTTTACACGCGGGGAATCCAGACCGTCAAGGCGAAGCGGGCGCGCATGAACTCCTCATTAATCCATGGGCGCGCAATGCAGGTTTGCACGCCATGAACACCGCAACCGTACGCGGAGTGGACGCGCTGTATCAAAACATTGCAGGTTTGGCGCGCATCAGTGGCAGCACAGAAGTCGGCATCGGCAATGTAACGTATTTACAAGGCGCGGGTTTGAGCATGAACGCGATTGGGTTAGCCCAAAAAGTAGGGGAACATGGTGTGATGGGTTTGAGCATCAATGCATTCAGTCTCGGCAAAATCAATGTGACGACGACGGATAATCCCGAAGGAACGGGTGCAACTTATTCGCCCACCTTTTTCAATATATCCTTTGGCTATGCGCATACATTTGCCAATAAAGTATCGGTTGGCATCAATTGCCGTTTAATAAATGAGCCTTTGGCGGATGTCAGTGCTTTTGGCTTTTCGTTGGACGCGGGCGTACAATACGTTGCAGGCGATGAAACCTATCCCGAACGGTTTAAATTTGGAGTCACTTTGCGGAATGTCGGTTCGCCGATGCAATTTTCGGGACAAGCGTTGAGAGAACCCGTCATTTTGCCGACAGGCGCGTTGACCTTGCAAAAAAAATCAGGCGATTTTCAATTACCTTCCGAATTGCAGATTGGCGCGGCTTATGACGTACTCCCAGGGACTAATCGATTGACTATTTTAGGAAATTTTACAGCGAATTCGTTTTCCAAAGACAATATTGGAGCAGGAGTTGAATTTGCCTTAGGAGAATTATTCGCTTTGCGCGGCGGCTACAAGTACGAATTGGGTAAAAACGATGTTGTGAGTCTGCGTTCGATTTACACGGGTCCTTGTGGCGGGTTATCGTTGCAATTGCCGATGGATAAATTGGGCAAAAACATCTGTTTAGATTACGGTTATATCATGTCGAACCCATTTAAAGGCACACATAATGTAACATTGAGATTGAATTTGTAATTTTTTTCTTAGTACGGGACAAAAAAGGGGTAGAGCGAATGGAAACACGGAGGACACGGATTTTACGAATTGACACGGATTTTTTTTGAATTTATACTGGATTTTAAGCGTATATTCAAAAAAAAATCCGCGTAAATTCGTAAAATCCGTGTCCTCCGTGTTCCCATTCGCTCTACACCTTTTTTTTGTCCCGTACTGAGAATGAACTACTTACCATTTTCGGAAATTAGTATTTTAATAATTTATCAATGGCTACGGCTACTTTTTCGATGGAAGGTATCATCGCTTGTTCTAATACGTCGTTTAAAGGAACGGCGGGAATATTCGGGGCACCGAGCGTTCGCACAGGCGCGTCTAAAAATTCAAAACAATGTTCTTGAATCCATCCCGAAAGGCTTTGCGCAAACGAAGGATGTACGGCTTCTTCCGTAATCACCAAACATCTTCCATGTTTTTGAACCGTTTTCAAAATTAAATTTTCATCCAACGGACATAACGTCCGCAAATCTAAGATTTCGCATTGTCCTTCAAACTGTTTTGCAGCGTTCAAAGCCCAATGTACGCCCATCCCGTAGGCAATAATTGCCAATGAATTTTTGGCATTGTCGTCCGAATTCAAAACAATATTTGCTTTCCCGAAAGGCAAAACATAATCTTCTGCGGGTTCAATGGTTTTAGCCATTTCTGTACCGCGCACTTTTGACCAATATAAACCTTTGTGCTCAAAAATAATCACAGGATTGGGGTCATAATAAGCCGCTTTTAACAACCCTTTCAAATCCGCCCCATTCGACGGATACGCAATTTTCAAACCGCGAATATTGGTAATCAAACTTTCTACACTACTCGAATGATACGGTCCGCCACCATTGTACGCGCCTATCGGAACGCGCAAAATCATACTCACTGGATATTTGCCATTCGTCAAATAACAAGACCGACTGACTTCCGTAAACAATTGATTCACAGCAGGAAACAAATAATCCGCAAATTGCACTTCTACAATCGGGCGCAACCCAACCGCCGACATTCCCACCGTACTCCCCACAATAAACGCTTCCTGAATCGGCGTATTGAACACCCGTTCATCGCCAAATTTTTGCGCCAAAGTCGCCGCTTCTCGGAAAACGCCGCCCAATCTCCCACCCACATCTTGTCCATACAACAAACATTCTGTATGTTTTTTCATCAATTCCTCTATCCCAAACAACGCACAATCCACCATTACTTTCGGCGTTCTGCCTGCGGGAGCGCGTTCACCGCGTTCTTCGGTTATCGGGGTTGGCGCAAAAACATGGTCAAAAAGGCTTTCAGCCGTTGGATTTGGAGCAATTTTAGCTTGGTCAAAATCCACTTGAACCAAATTTTTAATCTTAATTTCCACCTCATCCAAATATTGTTTTGAAAAATAAGGTTTCAACGCTTTTTGAAACTTCAAATACGGGTCACGTTTCGCATGCTCTTCCAAATCATCCCGATACCACTCTTTGCGCACGCCCGACGTATGATGATTCAACAAAGGCACTCGCGCATGCACCAAAAACGGTCTCCGTTCCGCCCGCATCGTTTCAATAATTTGTTTTAAAACCGTATAAGATTCCACAAAATCACTGCCGTCAATGCTCACCGCCTCAATCCCATTAAACCCGCGTGCATATTCATACGCATTTTGCGCCCGCGTCTCCGCCGCATTCGCAGAAATATCCCACCCATTATCCTGCACCAAATATAAAATGGGCAATTGCTTCAAACCCGCCATTTGCAACCCTTCTGAAACCTCTCCTTCCGTCATCGACGCATCGCCAAAAGAACAGACTACAATCGGTTTATCTTTTTGATTTTCAATAGGATATAAATTTAATTTTTCTTTGTAACGAATCCCCATTGCAACACCTGTCATCGGAATCGCTTGCATCCCCGTTGCAGCAGATTGATGCGGGATTTTAGGTTTATCCGCCGCAATCGAAGAGGCACTGGCGTAATACGCCCTTCCCCCAGAAAACGGATCCGTTCCCCGCGCCATCAATTGCAACATCAAATCATGTGGAGTCATGCCGATAGCGAGCAACATCGCATCATCCCGATAATAAGGCGCGAGATAATCTTGCGGCTGCGCCAACATGCCCATTGCAATTTGAATCGCTTCATGTCCGCGAGAAGTCGCATGAACATATTTGGAAATATATTTAAAATTCGCTTCGTATAACTCACTCATACTCTTAGCAGTAACAAGCAATTCATACCCTTTAAGCAAAATTTCTTTGGAAAGAGCAGGTTTGGTTTTGACCATTGGTTTTATTTGAAAGATTATAAAATTTTTTGTTTTAACAAACTATGAAATGCAGGTAAAAGCGGTTGATTTTCATCTAATTCCTCTGCAAGTTGTTCATTTGACCATTCCAATTGCTTTTCAAGCCAAAGGTCATATTGATTTTTACGCATTTCGTTCAAAACAGCATTATCTAAACCGAGCGTTTTTATCATGTAATCAGCTTGTTTTTGTTCCTCCCTTGTTTTTAGCGGATTAGGCTCAATTCGCCCTTCACTATCAAATCTAAAATAACTTGTAATTGCTTGATTCTCAGTAGGATTGATAAAAATATCTTCTTTATATTTATCATAATCATTATCTTTAAAATGCCCACAAAATTGCTTTTTTTTATCTGCGCTAATGGATAAATCAAAACCTTCGCACGAAATAATTAGATTTTCAAACTGGTACGTCAAGGCAGGAAAACGTTTTTTAGGACGAATATGTTCAAAATGAGATTTGGCTTCTTCCTCTGGTTTTGTTTTTGCAGGTATTTCCTGCTCGCAGTACGCACAAAGTCCTTTTTGATTGCCCCATAAATGTTGGTGTAATAACAATCTTATTTCTGAACCGCCTTTCACTTTCTTAAATTTCTCCCAATCATTGCGCAAACGCCCACGATAAATCATTAGAAAATCATCAAAAGGTTTACATCGATGCGATTTGTCAATATATCTCATTTCCTTAATTCGACATTTCGTTTCAAAAGACGTAACTCATTGCGTAAACGCATTACTGCGGCATCCTGTTTTCCAAAATCTATTGCAAGTGTATCTATTTGATTTTCAAGGATTACGAGCGATGAAGGCGCAGGGTTTAACTCCATTTCTTTAAGTTGATTATTAACAGCATTGATTCTTTGTTGCGCCTCAAAACTACGAATCGGCGTACCCATAATTTCTGATAAAATCCGATTTGCATCTACCCCGTAACTATTTTTATGTTCTGTAGCCATATTAAATGCCTTGATTTTGCGCTTTTCGCCCTCAATGCCCAATACAAAAACCGATTCGGGATGCACCGAAGCTATAACTTGTGGCGAATGCGTTGCCAAAATCACTTGATTATTGGTACCAATATTTTTGAAAAAAGCAGTGATTTGTTGCTGCCAAGTCGGGTGCAAAGTATCTTCGGGTTGGTCTACCATAATAATCGTATGATTTAAATGAAGTGGTTGTAACATAAAACCCATATAATATAATGTTTTTTCACCACTTGAAAGTTGTTCAAAATAAATGGGTTGTCCATTTATACTTTCAAAAATCAATTCTTTTTCATTAATTTGTTTTAATTTAGAATAGAGATTCAATTGGCTAAAAATTTGATTTAATTCCGCTATCTGACGCGTAAAAACTTGACGCGGTGGTGTATCTGGATTTGCAAAAACTTGTTTTTGAATCGCTTCTAAAATATTTTTTTGAATTTTAAGATTATCTCGATTGAAGGAAGTACACCGCATATTTACGGCGTTGAAATCTATTTTCCTCTTGTCATTTGCAAAAAGAAATATCCCTAATTCGCCTAAATATTTATAATGACCTATAAATAAAGCGAAATTCATTAATCCATTTATGAACTGGTTTTCAAGTGATTTTTTGGGTTTGTCATTCAAAAAATCAAATATGATAATCGTTTGTCGTTCTGAAAACCATTGTAGAGATAAATTAGATTTGTCCGCGTCAGGTATAGTCTTAAAAAGTGTATTTATCTCACTAAACGGTTGATTTGTAAGTAATTGCAATTGTATGTAAGTATTTTTTTGAAGGTTTTCTTCCAATAAAGTACCATTCAGCAATAGTTCAATTAATTCTAAAAGCGTCGTTTTGCCAGAGCCATTCAGCCCTGCCAAAACAATGGTATCTAAGATTTCACTCTTTTTATCTGTAAAATCCAATTCTAAATCATCAAATAATTTGTAATTACGGACAATTAATTTTTTGATTTTCATTTTTTCATATTTTAAAAAGTTAAATCAACTGCGTTAACGATGATGACTTTTCCATTTTCATCAGCAAATGCTAATTGCGCCCCTTCTTTTTGCTTTTTTTCTAACATTTTTCTTGCAGAAAGCTCTAATCCTTCTAATATTTTTTTTCTTAATATTACTAATGCTTGGCTATCCATGATAACTATTTTTAATTTTTAATAAAAGTTTTTCATCAAAAACGGTTGTAATTTTGCCTTTTTCCATTTCCATTACAAAAATAGGCTTTTTATTAGAATTATCAAAAAGCATCACATTGTCACAAATAGGCATATATATTTCAAATAAATTGTGTAATCCACGATGATAACGCCGTTCAATAACTGCTTCTGGAATATTATGACCACCTTCAAAGACGCGAAAAGCGACTCTTTGTTTTGCCAATTCAACATTTTTTAGCCAAAAAAACAATAGAGAGACACTATAGCCTTCATTTTGTACTTTCAAAATAGTCTGTTGATAAGATTTAGTGGATAAAGTTGTTTCAAAAGCAAAGTCTTCACCTTGTTGAATGAGTTCTTCTATGCGGCGCAACATGATTTTGCCCGCCTGCAAAGCAACTTTTTCGGGTTGAAACGGAGAAATGCCTTTAGCAATTTCGTCTGCATTGACAAATTCTTTGCAATTTAAGATTTGAGGAAGGATATTATAGGCGGCTGTGGTTTTCCCTGCGCCATTGCAACCTGCGATAATATATAAATTTTTAATGTTTCTCATAATGTTAAAATTAAATTACACCTGTCTGGTTTTTAAATCAGACAGGTGTTGTGATAATTACATTTTCGTCGCGCCCGAAAAAATCCGTTCCCAACGAATGCCATTCGCAATATTGGCATTTTTCGTCGAAAACCAAATAAATAACGGCTTCCCTACAATATGATCTTCTGGCACAAAACCCCAATACCGAGAATCTTCTGAATTATGGCGATTATCGCCCATCATCCAATAGTAATTTTGTTTAAATGTATAATTCGCGGATTCTTTGCCATTTATGAAACATTTGCCCTCTTTTACTTCCAATTTATTATGCTCATATTTTTCAATGACCGTGCGATACATCGCCACATTTTCAGGCGTAAGCGTCGTCGTTGCCCCCTGTTTTGGAATGTAAATAGGACCAAAATTATCCAACGTCCAAGTATTGAAATGCGCCGTGTCATGCGGATAAAGCACCCCGCCCCGACTCCCACTCAACGTCGAAGTTTCAAACTCCACTTTCACGTTGCCCCCAAAACTATTAATCGTTTCCGCCTGTTTCGGAGTCAAATGATAAATACTATTCGCACCATCTTCCAAATTCACCCCTAAATCTGCCAATTTTTCAGCACTAACTCCGCCATTTATCCGATACCGAAATTGCATCCCAGACGGATTCGGAGACGCTTGACCATTGATATGAATTTGACGATTCCGAATCTCCAAAGTATCGCCAGCAACGGCTACACAACGTTTTATATAGTGGTCTTTTTTATCAATTGGGCGAACCGTTAAAGGCATATTACTCGGTTCCGCACCCATGCGCTTGATGTCATTAATATTATACGTCCGATTCGGCTGGATAATCACACTATCGCCATCGGGATAATTGAAAACCACAGGCGTATTGCGTTGCACAGGCTCCAAAGCGGGCAAGCGCGTGTAGGACAATTGAGGATTTGTCAAATACGATTCTCTGTCCAAAATCGGAATCCGATTGTGCAATAACGGCAATTGAAATAAGGTCATCGGCATCCGAATCCCGTAATGCGCCTTGCTCACAAACAAAAAATCGCCCACCAACAACGAACCTTCCATCGAAGAAGTCGGAATCACGTACGCCTCAATCAAAAACATGCGGATAAACGATGCCGCAAAAACCGCAAAAAAGATTGCTTCCCCCCATTCCCGCAATTGACCTTTTTTATATGGATTGTCGCGGACAAGCTGTTCGACCTTCGCTTTCATGCCTTTTTCGTCCGCTTCAGCAATGGCATTGGCGTAAGCCTGCTCTTTTTCGAGGGTCGGACCCGTATATTTTTCATCGCGCAACATCCAAAACATCGCGGGATTGAATAACACCGCTAATGCCGTATGCCCAAATTGGTATTTGCCAAACGACCGCACTAAATCCACTTTCATCCCCGCGTAGGTGAAGAAATTGACGACGGGAAACAGCAAATAGACCGCTTCCCAAGTCGGTTTGCCAATGATTTTACACCATTCTATGAAATTCAAGCCCGGAACGTATGCTTTCCAACTTTCAACACCTGCTTTTTGAAACAACGGCGCGAGCGTAATACACGTCAGAATGTGCGTGATGAGGATGTACCAGAAAATAATCACTTGCTATTTTGTTTTAATTTATTTAAAATAGAATGATAAATGATGAATGATGAATGATGAATGATAAATAATAAATGATGAATGATAAAGGATAATTGATAAATTCATCATTTATCATTCATCATTTATCATTTATCATTCATCATCATCATTCATCATTCATCATTTATCATTCATCATTCAAATGCTATTTGTAAAAAATAATCAAATTCGTCGCTTTGTAAATGCTTACAGGACCGCGCAAGGCTTCCAATTCCTTCCCATTCGCATCCAAAACCCGTAAAATATTATAAGAACCGACATCTAAATTCAAAATGGCTTCCACATTTTTATTCCGTTTTTTCAACAAATCAAAAATTTCTTCCGTAATCGCCGCCAAATTTTTACTCGCATTCACCGAAAAAATAAGATTATACAACGTCCCATCTTTGTCCGAAGCTAAGACGTACAAACGCCGTTCGCGTAACTGATTCGGCGCACGAGACAATTCTATCAATTGCTGATTGCCATGCGCCAATAATTGCGTCTGAAAAATCGTCGCTTTGGACGATTTAGCCCATTTAATCAAGTCCGAATAGTCAAAAAGCGTATTTAAAGGATACAATTTGCGCGTTCCGCCCGGAATTTCAATCCCTTCCTTCAAATTCGACACCTTAATCGAACCATTTTTTTCAATCATCACGACCCCATGCCGTTCGGGTTTCAAAACCGCATTGACAATATTCCCATTATCAATCGTCAAACCTTCGGGTTGCTTTTCGGCGTTCGTGAAACCACCCGTCGTCGCCAAAATCACATTTTTTACCCCAATATTTTTAGAAAAATCCGAAAACCGATTATACGCTTTGCCATGCGCAAAATACGCCGCCTTCACCTGCGGACGCTGCATCCAAATACAATAACCGACCACTTTGCCCTCCTCCTTAATATTAAAAATTTCCACCCCATTTTGATTCTTACTTTTGAAATCACCCAAGGATAATTTACCTTTTTCAGTCTTTTCAGTAGTCACTTCTTTCAATTTTTTATTGAGCCTGTCCCAAAGATAATCCCACTTACCCGCTTGAATATTTTTTAATAACTTATCCCATTCCGACTTCTCAATCGAAAGATAAACCTTATTTTTCGACAATCGCGCAATGATTTTCTCATTATTCTCCTCCGAAATATCAAATTTGCCCCCTTTGAAAGCTAGTTCAATCGTCTGCGCCACCTTTCCGAGCACAAAGTAGCCGATAAGTTGATAAATCTCGTTTTCTTTCGATGAAAATTCCTTTTTTTTCGCCAAAAACATTTCACCAATGCTAATTTTAGCATTTAACTGCGTCGTAGAGTTGATAACAGGGTAAACTTTCAAAAACGCATCGCCCAAAGAATACAAAAAATCATCGCCTACGCCGCCTGCGCGCTGCGATTCCAACAAATTGCGCTGTTTTTGCAAGGTTTTAAACTCCGTAAAACCAATTTTTTTCAAATAATCTTTGTAAGGAAAGTTGCGGATAAACGCCTCATTTGCCTCCGTCGCATGCGCGGCGATGTACGAATCCATATCCGTAAATTGCGCAAAAACGCTTATCGGCAATAGCAAAAACCAAATATTCAAAAATCGAGTCATATCATTTGTTTTAAACATCGTTTTCAAGTGTGCAAAAGTAGGAAAATTTGAATTAGGAAGGAAAGAAATTAAGAAATTAAGGTGGCACGCCCGTTGCAGATTTTTTTTTTCAGAAAGCCTTTCCACGAAAAGCTGCGGAAAATAATTCTTTTTTGTCGAACGCCTGTTAAAAAAGAAGCATCTCAGGCAATAATCGAAAACTTTTTCGATGATAATCCGTGATTCCA
>JBDKKX010000139.1:0-10778 GCA_039795795.1 Bacteroidota bacterium
TAAATGGTATTTTTATCACAGATGGAACAGATTCCACGAGATTTTCACAGATTTTTTTTGTTTTTCAAACGTTAAAACAAAAAAAATCTGTGAAAATCTCGTGGAATCTGTTCCATCTGTGATAAAAATACCATTTAATCCTAATTCTGAGCCTTCCTAAACCAAGCATTCACCCGCTGTTCAACCTGATTAGACGCTTTGGAATGGTTAAATTCATTCGTTTTTGGGTCATATCGATAATCCAAAGCCCATTTTGCATGATTTGCAGCCAATTGCTCAATGGCTTCGCACACAAAATGCGCTTCTGCATCGGTCATCGTCGGATGTAAACTAAACCGAATCCAACCTGGTTTAAGCCTTAAATCCCCTTGTTGAATCCTATCCGTAATGTTATGCGACATTTTTTCAGAAACTTGTAACAAATAATGCCCATACGTACCCGCACAAGAACAACCGCCTCGAACTTGAATCCCAAATTTGTCATTTAACAGCCGAACGCCCAAATTATAATGCAGCCCATCCACATAAAAGGATATAATGCCCAACCGATGTTGAATATTTTTCGCCAAAATATGCAAATTAGGTATTTTTTTAAGCCGATTAAACGCAATCGAAAGCAATTCCTCTTCTCGAAGCAACATTTTTTCAACGCCCATTGATTCTTTTAACAAAATACACAAAGCCGTTTTAATCGTTTGCAAAAAAGGCGGCGTTCCTCCATCTTCTCGGTCTTCGATATTATCAATATATGCATGCTCTTTCCAAGGATTTGTCCATTTGACAGTGCCTCCGCCCGGATTATCAGGCACCCGATTTCGATATAAGCGCGGATTGAAAATCAAAATACCCGACGTACCAGGACCGCCAAGAAATTTATGCGGGGAAAAGTAGATAGCATCCAAATATTCTTCTGAATTTTTCGAGTGCATATCAATTGCCACATAAGGCGCGGAACAGGCAAAATCCACAAAGCACCAACCGCCCGCACGATGCAACATCGCTGCAATTTGATGGTAAGGCGTTTGAATCCCCGTTACATTGGAACAAGCCGTCACTGCCGCAATTTTCATGGGACGGTCTTTATAACGTTCCAACAATTCAGACAAATGATTTAAATCGACCAAGCCATTCTCATTCGGCGCAATGATTTCCATATCACAAATCGTTTCTAACCAAGAGGTTTGATTTGAATGATGCTCCATGTGCGTAATGAAAACAATGGGACGTTGCGCTTCAGGCAACTGCACTTGTTGTCGTTGTTGTTCGGGCAATTTCAAACCCAAAATGCGTTGAAATTTGTTCACAACGCCTGTCATCCCCGAACCGTAACTGATAATACAATCTTCAGGTGCTGCGTTGACGTGTTTTTTGATGATTTCACGCGCTTGATGATAAGCAAGTGTCATCGACGTGCCGCATACATTGGTTTCCGTGTGCGTGTTGCCCACAAAAGGGGCAATTTGCTCCATCAATTGCTGCTCAATGGGTTTATAAAGCCTACCACTGGCTGTCCAGTCCGCATAAAGGATGGTTTTTTGTCCATACGGACTCTGAAAAGCCTTGTTTAGCCCAATAATATTTTGTCGATATGGGGCAAAATAATTTTGTAACGACTGCTTCGTTTTGCGAGATGTCAGTTGAGTCATAAATGCTTGTTTATGAATATGAATATGAATAAAATAAGAAGATTTGATTTAGAACTACTTCTTTATAGTTACAAAATTATGCCTAATTTTTGATTTATTTATATAATTTTTACAATTTTGATAACACATAGATACATAGGAAACATAGCATTTTGATACTATGTTTCCTATGTACCTATGTGTTATCAAAATTGGCACAAAAATTGTTTATATATTCTTGTAAGTTTTGGTTAAAGAATTGTAAAATTCGTTTTCATGAATGCCTGTGCTGAATAACACAGGCATTTTTTTATTTTTTAGCAGGACGAACCACTTTTTTAACTGCATTCGGTGCCTTTTGCCGAGATTCGCGGATAAAATGATTTTCAACACAAAGAATACCCGATTGATATGCGTTGATATAACTTGGCTCTTTTTTGCCACAATTAAAACCTTCCAATGCCATAAAACTTCGTTCTTCGGGCGTTCCATGATGGCTTTTATCCCAAAAACGACGGTCTCCAAATTTATAAAATGTTTTTAACAATAATTTCACGTCCTCGCTCGACAATTTTCCTTGTCTCGCTAAGAAAAAACCTGCCATAAAATCGGCTTGAAGTTCTCGATATTTGCCATTCAACGTGCAATGAGATTGAAATTGCAGGATATGGGCATATTCATGCGCAAGGATGAGCGCGATAGTCCACCCTGATTTTTTATCGTCAGGGTCATAATGCGTCATCAGTAAATTGCGTCCAAAAGCCACTTTTCCACGTCCTTTGTCCGTCCAATCGGCATAAGCATTGACATTTAAACCATCATCATAGATGTAAAATGCTGGAAAGGTGTAAAATTCTTGTTGCACATCTCGAATAATGCCATTTAACCATTTATCTAACGCAATCGAGCCTGTTGTTTTTTTCAACTCGCCCAATTCCCCAAAAACGGTGATAAAACATTGTCCATAACTATTATGGATGCAAAATAGCACCATCAAAGCGGCTAAAAAATTATTTTTTTTCATCAGAGGTCTGTTTTTGTTCAAAGAAAGTTTAAATTTAAATTCTTTTTTCATTCGTGGATAAAAAAATTAAATTAAACAAATTATTTATTTTTGGGCAAATAAAATTTCGTATTTTTAGAAGAAAATTTTGAAAAGGGCGTTTAAGCCCATTTTCAAATATTAACCTTAAAAATGCCAAATATTATTTCAATTTGTTTTGTAATTATACTGTTGTAAAGAATAATATTCTGAATTAAAAAACACAATTTTTTCCAACACGCATTTTTTATTTAAAAATACAAAACCTTTTAATTGATTTTATGTTTTGAGACTTGGTTTTATGAAAATTCCTTTGTAGATTTGCCTTACTTTTGTAAATTAATGCGTCACAATTTAAAAAAAAGACAATGCCGGTTACACAACCTGTTACGCCAGTAACGTACAAATATAACAAGACAAAGTTGGAAAAAGCGGCGTTTATTCTAAAAACGGTGGCGCATCCAACGCGTTTGGCAATCGTGGATTTGCTAAACATGAATACTCGAATGAGTGTTAACGAAATTGGTGAAATTTTGCAATGCGAGCAATCCTTGCTTTCACACCATTTAATAACCATGAAATTAAAAGGCATTTTGAAGTCCGAAAAGGAGGGGCAAAGTGTTTTTTATTCCTTGAAAGAAAAGGACGTTCCGAAAATCATTGATTGTATCGAACATTGCGATTGTAATATGTAGCAATGTAGCATTATTTATATTTATAAGGTGTAAAGTAAAGAGGTGCAATCCATGGATGTTGCATCTCTTTATTTTCTATTTTTTAAATGAATGTATTTTCATTTATTCATTTAATTTTCAAATTAAAAATCATGAAAGATTTGATTTTGAATCCTTGGCATTGGTCTATTAGTGGCTTGTTAATCGGGTTGACAGTGCCTGTACTATTGATTACTGGCAACAAGAAATTTGGCATTTCGTCGTCTTTACGGCATGTATGTGCGGCAATCATGCCTGCAAACATTGATTTTTTCAAATACGATTGGAAAAAAGAAGCATGGAACTTGTTTTTTGTCAGTGGCATTTTGTTGGGCGGTTTTATTGCAACTCAGTTTTTGACGACGGGACAACCCATTCAAATCGCTGAAGCAACACGGCATGAATTAACTGCTAATGGTATTACGAATTTTAATGGTTTGATGCCTGCCGATTTATTTTCTTTTGAATCGTTGATGACGTTACGCGGTTTTATTTTTATCGTTGGCGGCGGCTTTTTAGTGGGTTTTGGGACGCGCTATGCGAATGGTTGTACATCAGGGCATGCGATTACAGGACTTTCGATGTTGCAATTGCCTTCTTTAATTGCGACAATTTGTTTTATGGTGGGCGGAATTGCCATGACTTGGCTTGGTTTGCCGACTTTATTGCATTTGATAAATGCTTCTGCGTCGGCGCGGTTGTAAATTTTAACTTTCAACGTTTAACAATTTAAGAAGGATTATGAACAATTTAAAATATTTACTCATTGGTATTGCCTTCGGCATCGTTGCCGTCAAATCAGAAATTATTTCATGGTTTCGGATTCAAGAAATGTTTCGGTTTCAATCGTTTCACATGTACGGCGTGATTGGAACGGCAGTGATGGTTGGAGCAATTTCTGTTTTTATGATAAAAAAATTCAATGTAAAAACGATTCATAATGAATTAATTACCTTTGAACCAAAATCGTTTAGCAAAGGTAATATTTATGGTGGGTTGCTTTTTGGTTTTGGGTGGGCGTTGACGGGAGCTTGTCCTGGACCGTTGTATGCCCAAATCGGTAGTGGTTTTGGCGTTGTAATTGTTACCACATTGAGCGCGCTTTTAGGTACTTGGACGTATGGTTTATTGCAAAAAAGATTACCGCATTAGATTTAGGATTGTTGTGATACGAATTGGAACGCGGATGACACAGATGGATGCGAATTTTCGCGGATTTCTTTTTCAAATCAATTCAAAAGAAGGAAAAGAAAAAAATCCGCGAAAATCCGCATCCATCCGTGTCATCCGCGTTCCAATTCGTATCACGAAAAGAAAAAATCCGCGAAAATCCGCATCCATCTGTGTCATCCGCGTTCCAATTCTACCGAAATCGGATAAAAAAATAGTGTTAATTTTAAAAAATGAATCAATTTATGCTACCTTTGCGCGCAACAATCTAAAAGATTGCGGGTTCAAATCAAACCTCAATAACTCCGTATTTTAATTTTAACTAAAATCATGTTCGATAGTTTAAATAAGCGTTTAGACGATGCCTTCAAGATATTGAGGGGCGACAATAAGTTAACAGAACTAAATATTGCACAAGCGATTAAGGATATTCGCCGTGCGTTGGTGGAAGCGGATGTGAATTACGCGATTGCCAAAAATTTTACCGACCGCGTGAAGGATAAAGCACTCGGTACGGAAAACGTCCTCAAAGCCATCAAACCGGGAGAATTGATGGTCAAAATCGTCATGGATGAACTCGTGTCGTTGATGGGCGGTCAAAGTGTGGGCATTAATAGCAAGGGCAGTCCTGCGGTTATCCTCATTGCGGGGCTTCAAGGTTCGGGTAAAACGACTTTTACGGGCAAATTAGCCTATTTTTTGAAAAATAAAAAATCACAACCGCAACGTCCGTTAGTGGTTGCCTGCGACGTGTATCGTCCTGCGGCGATTGACCAGTTGACGGTGTTGGCGGAACAAGTCGGTGTTCCGATTTACAAGGAAGTTGAAAATAAAAATCCTGTTCAAATCGCATTGAACGCGATTGCGAAAGCCAAAGAATTGCGTTGTGATGTCGTCATTATAGATACGGCGGGTCGTTTGGCGGTGGATGAGGATATGATGAATGAAATCACGCGCATTAAAGCGGCAGTGATGCCTTCGGAAACTTTGTTCGTCGTGGATTCGATGACGGGGCAAGATGCAGTCAATACTGCAAAAGCCTTTAATGAGCGTTTGAATTTTGATGGGGCGGTTTTGACCAAATTAGATGGGGATACACGCGGGGGTGCCGCATTAAGTATCAAATATACGGTCGGAAAGCCTATAAAATTTGTTTCGATGGGTGAAAAGTTGGATACGTTGGACGTATTTCACCCCGAGCGGATGGCGCAACGGATTCTCGGCATGGGCGATATTATCTCTTTGGTGGAGCGCGCTCAAGAGCAATTCGACGAAGCGGAAGCAAAACGCATTGAGAAAAAAATTAAGAAGAATAAGTTCGATTTCAACGATTTCATTGGACAGATGCAGCAAATTAAAAAAATGGGCGACATCAAAAGTTTGATGAATATGATTCCGGGCATGAGTAAGATGATGAAAGATGTGGATATTGATAACAGTGCTTTTACGAAAGTGGAATGTATCATTCAATCCATGACTCCGAAGGAACGCGAAAATCCAGATTTGATGAATTTGAGTCGCAAAAAGCGGATTGCTAAAGGTTGCGGACGCACGTTGGATGAAGTCAATCAGTTTATCAAACAATTTGAAGATATGCGGAAATTGATGCACCAATTGAGTACGGGTAAGTTTCCCGGTATGTCGAATAAAGGTGGTTTCCGTCGATAATTGATTTGCCACGAATTACACGAATTTGCGCGAATTATTTTAACCCTAAAAAAATAATTCGCGTAAATTCGTGTAATTCGTGGCAAATCTATGTTTTTAATAAAAAATTTAAAATTTCAATAAAAATGCCTTTTGAAGATTTTGATGATATGCCAATTGGTTGGAAAGACCACGAAGATATTGCCATGAAATTATATGAGCGTTTTGGCGCGGCGTTTAATGAAGGTAAAATTTATCGCATTCGTTTCACGGACTTATTGGATTGGATTATGGCAATTCCGTCGTTTGAGGGCAAACGCGAAGATTGTAATGAGAGTCATTTGGAACAAATCCAAGCGAAATGGATTTACGAATGGCGCGGCAATAATTCATAAGGAATGGTGAATGATGAATGATGAATGATGAATGATGAATGGCAACTGATACAACTGATTAATTATCAATAAGTTGTATCAGTTACCATTCATCATTCATCATTCATCATTTACCATTCCTTAAAAATTCATCATTTATCATTCATCAATCATCCTTCGCTTATGAATATTTTAGAAAATTTCAGAACCATCAAAACGTTTATTTTCGATGTGGACGGCGTTTTGACCGACAATACTTTATTAATTACGGAAGCGGGCGAATTTTTACGCACCATGAACTGCCGAGATGGATACGCGATACGCCGAGCGGTTACAGAAGGTTATCGGATTTGCATTATTACGGGCGGGCGTTCGCAAGGCGTTATTAAACGCTTGGAAGGTTTGGGCATTACCGAAATTTTTTCAGGAATGGACGATAAATTACCTGCGTATCGCCGTTACATGGAGTCGCATGACCTGGATCCAGAAACCGTTTTGTACATGGGGGATGATGAACCCGATTATGCTGTGATGCGTTTGGTCGGTTTGCCTTGTTGCCCTTCGGATGCTGTGCCAAAAATAATGGAAGTAGCTCGATACGTTTCTCCTTTGAAGGGCGGAACGGGTTGTGTTCGAGATGTGATTGAAAAAGTAATGCGCCTTCAAAAAAAATGGGAAGTGCGTTAAAATAGACAAGTCCATGATAAAGCATTGGTTACAATTGATTCGTTTTCCGAATTTAATCATTATTGCATTGACCCAATGTTTAATGCAATATTTGTTATTGCAACCGATTTTGCATCGAAATCATTTAAATCTTGTATTGAAACCAAGCGTTTTTATACAATTAGTGCTGCTATTCGTCTTAGCGGGGGCAGGAGGTTATATCATCAACGACATCAAAGATAGGGTTATAGATAGCATTAACAAACCAGACAAACTCATTGTAGGCAACAAAATCTCCGTTTCGCTTGCACACAATATCTATCTTATTAGCTTGATTATCAGCACTTTAATTGCTTTAAACCTTTCCACACTGTTCCTCAAATCACTCCTCATCGGATTTATTTTAAATGGATTGTTATGGTTATATGCCTATTATTTGAAACAATCTGTATTGATGGGCAATGTAACGGTTGCCTTTTTATGTGCGTTTACGCCTGCGGTTTTGTATTGGATAGAAATAGATAATATGCAACAATTAAAAATGCAAAATTTTCAAGCGTATCAATTATTGAGTTTTGTATTTTTAACTTATGTTTGCATGGCATTTTTGACCACTTTATTTCGAGAAATCGTCAAAGATATGGAAGACGTGGAAGGAGATAAAAGGGGCGGTTGTACGACCTTACCTATTGTTTATGGGATGGATATGGCGAAAAAAGGAGCATTGGCGGTGGGCATCGCCTTATTAGTTGCTGTTTTAACCATGATTGGACATATAGAGCGGGTTGGATGTCAATGGTATCTTGTGATAACTGTTTTTTTACCAATGCTTTACGCATTATTTTTTTTACAAAAAGCAACCACTAAAATTGAATTTTCGTGCCTTAGTAAAATAGCAAAAGGCATTATGATAACCGGTTTGTGTTATATTTTCTGGTTTATTTAAGCGCGGGATACAATTGAAACGCGGATGACACCGATTTTACAGATTTGCACGGATTTTTTTGTATTTATGCTCAAAATCCAAGCAAAAAACAAAAAAATCCGTGTAAATCCGTAAAATCGGTGTCATCCGCGTTTCAATTGTATCCTAATTTTCCAAAACAATTCGTTTAAAATGCAATTTTTGAACAATACACCCTATCGTAAAAACGGATTATCTTGAAACATATATTAAAACTCATCTTTGTATGGGCAACGTTACTAAGTTGTCCCTTAGAACTTTTCGCCAGTCATATTGTGGGCGGAGACATTAGCTATCGTTTTGTAGAACGATTGCCCAATAATAAGATTCGATACAAATTTCGTTTAAAAGTCTATCGAGATTGTCGCGCAGAAGTTAAAACGCAATTAGATTCAGTTGCCTTAATTGGTATTTTTTTGCGCAACCCGAATGGATCATACCTTAATTATGGCGATGATAGTTCTCGCACCTTGCTTAAAATTACGAAAAGCGTGTCAAGTTATGTGGCGCAACCCAATTACCCTTGCTTGACTCCGCCACCCGATGTCTGTGCAGAAGAAGGCATTTATGAATGGGAATCTATTGTTCGACAAAGTGACCAAAGCTATTTTGTGACCTATCAGCGTTGTTGTCGCAATTCGACGATTGGTAATATTGGCAATTCAACTACGACGGGTTCGACTTACACGGTTGAAATCACGCCCGAATCTCAGGCTTCTGAAAATAATAGCCCTTATTTTACAGGTTTTCCACCGACGATTATTTGTGGCGGGGAGCCTTTAAATTATGATCACGCTGCGCAAGATGATGAAGGAGACCAATTAGTGTATAGTTTCTGTTCGCCACTAACCAGTACGCAGGGCAATGCTGGCGGCGGTGGCGCGGCAGGGACAGGGGCTGCCCCCCCACCCTACTCTAATGTATCTTTTAAATACCCCTATTCCGCCGCGCAACCCTTAGGAACAACCCTGCGAATCGACCCGAATACGGGGTTGATTACCGGAAAAGCACCCACGATTGAAATTCAATTAGTGGTCAGTATTTGTGTGGAAGAGTATCGAAATGGCATACTCATCGGTAAAATATTTCGAGATTTTCAGTTCAATATCCGCAATTGTATGCGCAATTTGATTGCGGATATGCAAGCAGATTCTTTTGTACAGTCGCCGAAGAAGGAATATTTCATTCATACTTGCGATAATTATAAGTGGAATTTTATCAATCAGAGTATTGGAAATGCGCCCAATACTTACTGGGAATTTAATATGAAAGGCGATACACAACGGTTTAATCAATGGAGTCCAACGGTTACTTTTAAAGATTCGGGTATTTATCAAGGTCGATTGATGTTGAATCCGGGAACGCCTTGTGGCGATACCGCAAATGTCACTACGTTTGTAGGGTCAGGCATGCACGCGGATTTTTTGATTCAATACGATACTTGTGATGCGGGACCTGTTTTGTTTGAGAGCAAAGCCTACACCAATTATACTGCCATTGAACAACTGATTTGGAATTTTGGGGATGGCACAAAGGATTCTACTTATCGACTGAGACCAGGACATCAGTATTTAACCGCAGGTCATAAACCTGTAACTTTATTGTTAAAAGATATAAATGGTTGTACAAAAGATACGACGATTGCCTTTGACTGGTTGCCTGCGCCGCCGATTTTGTTGGTGGAACCTGATGCGTTTGTGGGTTGCGCGCCTGCGAAAGTATTTTTTAACAATCGCTCTACGCCTTTGGATACGACGTATAATATTGTATGGGATTTTGGGGACGGCACGAAAGGAAATAAAATCAGTCCGGAGCATATTTACAAGCAAGCAGGGATTTACGCCGTTAAGCTGCAAGTGACCTCTCCTTTGAATTGCTACAAAGAGGCTACGTTTCCTCAATGGATCAAAGTTCGACCTTTTCCAACCGCCGATTTTGATTGGCAGGAAACGGAAATTACCAATTTAGCTCCAAGCGTGCATTTTCAAGACAAATCCTCGGACGATGTGATAAGTCGGCGATGGTATTTAGGGAATCGCGGTTTTACGACGGAAGAAAATCCGATGTTTACTTATCGGCAACAAGATACGGGGATTCAACACATTCGATTATTTGTGGCGAATCAATTTGGTTGTAGAGATTCCAGCGTTAAACAAATTTATATCAAACCAGTGATTACCCTTCATTTTCCGAATGCGTTTACGCCGAATCAGGATGCCCGAAATGATGAATTTAAAGGCATTGGATTTTTGTACGGCATGAAAAGTTATCGGTTTGTGGTTTGGAATCGGTGGGGCGAGAAACAATTTGAGTCGTCCGACCCGTTAGATGGCTGGAATGGTTCTAAAAACAATGTGGGTGCGCCCGCGCCTGAAGGGATTTATTTGTATGAACTGATGTACATTACGCCGACGGGAGAATTAATTCAGAAAAAAGACTTTTTGACTTTATACCGTTAAATAATACGGTACACTGGAATTTGGATTAAATGGGATTTTTTTGGGATTAAATGGGATTGATTTTTAAGATTTTTTAGGATTTGTAGCCTTTTAATGGGACAAATCCTAAAAAATATTA
>JBDKKX010000140.1:0-10772 GCA_039795795.1 Bacteroidota bacterium
TTTGATTTTCAAACGTTAAAACAAAAAAAATCTGTGAAAATCTCGTGGAATCTGTTCCATCTGTGCCCGTACTGAGAATTAAATCCTAATAATCCTTTAAAATCCTATAAATCCTAATTCAGATGATTTAATGAATCGAATTACCGATGCCTACAATTACAATGGATAATAAAATCGTCGCAATGCCCATTACAAACGTTCTAAATACTTTTTCACTCACATTAGACCATTCTTTTAAGTACAACCCCCAAATATTTGCGGTCAAAATAATCGTCGCCATGTGCAAAATCCATGAACTCGCCCCATTCCCTAATTTGCTTTCGCCCATCCCGTAAAAGAAAAATTGCAAAAACCACATCGTTCCCGCAAGTCCCGAAAATAAGATGTTTTTAAGAATCGGCGTATTAGAATTGGTGTAATCGTTGAAAGTCTTGTTTTTATAATTGAGGTAAAGACACCAGATTAAATTGGTCGTCAAACCACCCCAAAGCAATACGACATACGTTACATTGTTCTGAAACAACGGATTACAATGTTGCGCAACCGCTTCTGCCGCCATTGTTTTGCCGCCTTCAATGCCGTAATTGAAAAAAGAACTTAATATGCCCGAAATAATGGCGATAATTAATCCTTTGGTCGTGTTAAATTCTTCTTTTTGGTTTTGTTCGGGATTCAATTCTGCCTCTTTCATCATGCCCGCTTTGCCAGAAAGGGCGATTCCAAGCACGCAAACCAATACCCCAAGCAATACTAATTGACCGCCAGAATGTTGTAACATGTCGGTCAACGACGTTTTGCCTGTTGTAGGGTTGAAATTGTAGTAAATCGCGGGTACTAACGCTCCAAAGGTGGAACAAAAACCTAAGGTTATGGAATTCCCAAGCGACATGCCTAAATAGCGAACGCCTAAACCATACGTCAGACCGCCAATGCCCCAAAGGAGTCCCATGATGAAAACAAAGGATTTGACATCGCCGCTTGCCGCGCTGATGATGCTTGCAAAGTTTGGAATCGTCCAATACGCCGCAAGCGGTGGCACAATCAGCCATGAAAAAAGCCCGCCAATGATCCAAAAACTTTCCCATGCCCACCCTTTTACTTTTTTGAAGGGCATGTAGAAACTGCCTGATGAAATACCACCTATCGTGTGGTACAAAATACCGAGAATAACTTGCATAAAGATTGGTTTTTAATGTTACATAAATATGATTTTTAGTGATTTTGTCCCGAATTACACGAATTTTTACGAATTATTCGTAAAAATTCGTGTAATTCGGGACAAAATAAAGGGATTAATTACTTTTTATTAAAATCGTTACAGGTCCCAATAAGCCTGAAGGCAATAAAGGTGCATCTGCTTTGTAAAAAGGCATCGTCGTAAAAGTGATTTTCTGAGTTACATTCGGCTGTTGGTCGCCAATCAATCGGTTCACCCAAAGATTTGTCACCTTGATTTCCAATGTATTTTGACCTTTCTTCAACGCATCTCCCAAATTAATTTTAAAGGGTCTTTTCCAAACTGTCCCCAAAGATTTACCATTTAAAACCACTTCTGCCAAATTTTTAACTTCGCCTAAATCAATTTCATACGTTGCGCCTTTCACTAATTTCGGAACTTTGAACGTAGTAGAATACGTTGCCGTTCCCGAAAAATATTTAATGCCAGCATCTGCATTTTCTGTCCAAGATTGCAATTTAGCAAAATTTGCACTTTGAGGCGCGCCCCTTTCGGCTTGGAAATCCACTTTCCACGCACTTTCAATTTTGACAATCGGTTTCACAACAGCCGTTGGCATCGTAAACGCGCTGGGCGCATTCTCCTTGAAAACCACGAAATATGCGTCCCAAGATTCAAAATGCAACGGAATCGTCGTTCTACCCTCCTTGCTTCGGTAAGAAACTTTTGTCACTTCGCCTGTTTGCGCATTCCAAATTTCGGGCACTTTTCCCGCGATTCGGAAACTCAGTTCAGCATCGGTTGGATTTTCACCCCTGTTATTCAACCAATAGATTTCTTGGTCAGGCAATTGGCGATGAACGTATAAAATTTTGTTTTGAGCGTTGCTAACCAACACATCTTCTTGAATATTTGCCGATTTCAACGCATCTGCAACTGTTACCGTACCTTTTCCCCAAACTTCATTGACAATCGCTTGAAATTCAGCAGCGTCATCCATCAAACTTGGTGATTTTTCGGGCTTCACACCTGCGATTTTAGCTCCCGCTTGAACCAAATCTCTAATTTTGCGCAATACAGGTAAGGTCATTAATTTTGCCGATTCGTCCAAAACCAAAACCGAATAAGTCATGCCGCTTGGCGCAACTAATTTACCGTCTTTGACTTGAATGCTTTCTTTCAAAATGGTTGCATTTACAAAATCATACTCATAACCGATAGGCACATTCGCTAATTTTTCCTTGAAACGCCATGTAATATTGGTGTTTTCACCATAATAATACAGCACATCTGCGACAAATTTGCCTTGCTGCAACAAATAACTACTCCGCCCCAAATAACCAATCCAAGGTTTTGCTTGTTCTCCCCAAGTTTCTTGGCGCGTGAAATATTGTCCAAACGGTCCGAGAGAAAATCCCGGTTTTTTATCATCCAACGGTTGATGTACCGACGTGTGTATCACAAAACGGTTCAAACCCGAAGCCATTTCCAAATCTGCGGTGCGTTTTAATTTTTCTGGATGCCATGAAAACGCATTTTGTATGGAAGTCATGGATTCTGCCGCAACAATATTTTGTCCGTAAAGATGCGCAACTGATGCAGCTTCCCGAATATCCGCTTCACTGCGCACTTCTTCATTTCCGCCGCCTGCCAAACTGCCCGGTGTCCACATTGCAGCCATCGGAACATCTGCATTCCGTTTAACATCCATGCCGTCCGCCAAATAAATCCGTTTATCTTCATGCGACTCCGTGTAACGCTTCATGCCGCGTTTGTGCAATTCTTCGCCAATCGCGTCGTAATGGCTTTCCGCAATCAATTCGCCAATCGTTTTTCTGAAATCCCAAAGAAATTTTTCACTCGTTTCGGCATCTTTGACAACCCTGCCCGTCAATACAGGAATCCACGTTTTCATATCATAACCGCGTCGTTTTGCAAATGCTTCTGGAAATGATTTCGTCCAAGTCATGTGCCCCGCTTCGTAACTGTCGAGAATCATGTATTGAAGCCCTTTTTCACCCATTGCGCCGCCTGTCGCATCTTTGTACATGTCCAAATACGTATTGATGTACTTTTTGACGGCTTCTTTATCCAATTTATCGACTTCCAAACCAGTTGCTTCGGGAGAAGCAGGATGATTCTGACGACCCGTCAACGAATAGCCCAATCGTATAATCACCCAATTGCCTGCGGGCACTTGCCATTCTAAACTACCATCCGCTTTCATCTTAGCCGTCAAATCAATCACCGTTTCGGGTGCAATCGCATCTGCATTTTTAGGCACAACGGTTTTGTTATCTTCCTTCCAAGGCGTAAAACCTGCTTTATCTTCGACTTGATCCAAGCGGTCTGTGTTGTGCAACACAAATTCTGCAATATTTACGCCGTCTGATTTTTCACCCATTGGATTCCCACCTGCCATCGCCGCAAAAAGATTGAAAGGCGGAGGCAACGTTTTATAAGCAATCCGCCAATATTTCGCCGTAGTAGGCGCAATGCTGACGGTATTCAGCGGAACAATACTGCCTGATACTTGCGCAATTTCTTTAAAGTTAACGCCATCATCACTCACTTTCAAAGAACGATTCATCGGACCGCCCTCAAAATCTTGCATCGCGGTTTGAACCGAACCTGCAATCGAAAAAGCTTTAAAAGTTTGAGCCGTTTCAAATTCGTATTGCAACCACATGTCTTCACCAACCTTCGTTGGGGGGAGAAAAACAGGATTGCTCAATTTGCCATCCGTCAACTCATTTAAATTAAACGTACCACCACTGGAAGTAATTTTAGGTTTTAATGTCGTAAAAAGAAGGTCGTTTTTAGGCAATTGATACGCAATCACAAGGGCATCTTGATAAAAAGTCGGCTGTTGCCCCACAAAACCGCCCATAAAAGAAGCCGTAGCCAATTGTGCATCTTGAAATTTGCCCAATTTATCCGACTGTTGCGGTAAAACGCCTTTAAAAACTTCCCCGCCTTTGACCCGCGTTTCCGTCCAGACGTACTTCTTCATCCCATCTTTGGGTTCAACCCAAGGACCACCCGTTACACTCCAACCTGGCGAACCTGCAATTGCCATTTCCAAATTCAATTTTTGCGCTAAATCCGTCGTGTATTTGAACGCCTCTTTCCATTCGGGAGTCATAAAAACCAATTTCTTCGGCACGACAACAGGCGTAAAAAGATTGGCATCAAAGTTTTGAAACCCGCCGATTCCAACCCGATTCATCCATTCTAAATCTTTTTGAATGCCGTCTTTGGTGATATTGCCGTTCATCCAATGCCACCAGACACGCGGTTGGGCAGCATTCGGCGGCGATTGAAAATTGGATAAGAGTGGATTTTGCGCCATCGCCGTCGTTCCTACGAAAAGCGACACGCACACACTCGTCCATGTTGATGTTATTTTTTTCATTTCCTATAAACTATTATTTTTGGTTGCTACGATATTAAAAATGATGTGGTACGCTGGAATTAGGATTAAATGGGATTTTTTTGGGATTAAATCGGATTGATTTTTAGGATTTATCCGATGGAATTAGGATTAAATGGGATTTTTTGGGATTAAATCGGATTGATTTTTAGGATTTTTAGGATTTATCTGATGAAATACTGCAAACTTAAAAATCATAAAAATCCTAAAAATCAATCCGATTTAATCCCAAAAAAATCCCATTTAATCCTAATTCCAGCGTACTTAGGTCATTAATGAACCCAAACAGGTCATTCCAACCTTACACTTACTTATTTTGTCCTTTCAAAAACGATTGATACCAATAATAACTTTGCTTCGGAATGCGCTCTTGCGTTTTATAATCCACATAGATTAAACCCAATCGCTTCGTATAACCCGATACCCATTCAAAATTGTCCCAACCACTCCAAACGATATATCCATTCAAATTCGCTCCTTCTTTTTTGGCTTTTAAGGCAGCATCGATATGCTTTTTGAGATAATCAATTCGCAAAACATCATTCACTTTATGATTCACAAGCGTATCTTCGGAGGCATAATTTGTCCCATTTTCGGTAATAAACACTCGTGGATTCCCATATTCCGTTTTCAAACGCATTAAAATACCATAAAGCGAATCGGGACGGACGGGACCAATACTTGCTTTCAACGAATCTGGATTATTATCCAACCATTTCAAGGACATTGGACTATCTTCCCCTTTCACGATAGCAGGCGCGTAAAAATTAATAGCCAAAAAATCTGGTTTCTGCGAAGCAATGAAAGTCATATCTTCCGCACTGGGCTTGAAACTCGGATTGTATTTCGCCAAAGAATCCAAAGCCATTTTCGGATAATTGCCTTTAAACAAGGGATCTAAAAAAAGTCCGTTAATTAAAACATCTTGGAAAGCAGCCGCATTCACATCCGCTTTTTTTTGAGCATCCCAAGGTGTGCCGGGATTAAGATTGAGCGCGATGCCGATTTCTCCTGTCAGTTTTAAATCGTGATATAGCTTCGTAATCATCGCATTTGCCATCAATTGACTGTGCGCTTTCTGCATTTGACTCATATAATAAACATTCGCAGGCAACTTATTTTGAGTTGCGTTCATCATGTTTTCCACCAAAAAGAATTCAATATACGGCTCATTGAACGTAATAAACTTTTTTACTTTTTGACCGTAGCGTTTAATAACCGTTGTGGCATAATTCACATACCATTTTCCCATTTCAGGATTGCCCCAACCGCCTTTTTGCAACAAAACCGCAGGATAATCAAAATGATAAATGGTTACTACGGGTTCAATCTTTGCCGCTAATAAATCATCTATCAATAAATCATAATGAGCTAATGCTTTTTCATTGACTGCCCCCGTTCCGTCGGGAATAATTCGACTCCAATCCAATGAAAAACGATAGGCATTGATACCCAATGCTTTCATCAATTGAATATCTTTCAAATATTGCGTTCTATCGTACATATTGATAGATACATTGCCCGTTTGCTTTTCGCCAATCGTGAATTGAGTAATACCCACTTTATTGGTTAAGAAATCCCATTTAGATTCCCCTTTGCCGTCGGTTTGATACGCGCCTTCCACTTGATAGGCAGCAGTCGCAACGCCCCAAAGAAAATCTTTGGTTTCTTTTTTGTCTTTTGCGGCATTTTGGCAAGCCAAAAGCGTCATTGAAATACCAAGTAAGAATAATATGCTGTTTTTCATACTTTATTTTGAATAATTTTAGAGATTCGTATAATAAAGAGGGGCAAAAAACCCTCTCCATAATTAAATGACTCAACTTTTGCAAACACATAGTTACAAATGAAACATAGATGCCTATACAAATGTAGTGGACTTGTGTATAAGCATCTATGTTTCATTTGTCTCTATGTGTTCGCTATTTTTGAAAAATATTCGGATACTTCCGAATGAAATAAACAGGCGTACAACTCCACGCATGACAATAACTATTCACTAAATACGCATTATAAGGCGATAAAAAATCATTTTTCGGGTCATAAACTTCCCAAAAAGTATCCGCACCGCGTTTCACCATGTCGCCCCAATACGTCGTAATCAAATCTTTTGCTGCTTGCTCCATGCCCACTTGAATCATCGCTTCAATCACATAATGATACAAGTAGGGCGCACCCGGATAAACGACTTTATCCATTGTTTTAATCGTTTTCAAGGCATTTGCCCCTTCTTTATGGGAAGCAACGCCACTTAAAATCATCCATGCTTGCGAACAATAAGAGATTTGTTTCTCTTTGCCACTCACAAAAACACCTAAGGCTTTATCATATAAATTTTTATGCGTTGCCCGCGTCATTTTCTCAACCAAAGCAGGCAATTCCGCCACTTCGGATTCTTTTCCGAGCAATTTTGCCAATTGATACGTATTTTTATACGCCCAAATCACAACGCCTTGTAATGCCGCTTGCTTATTCAAACCGTCGCGCCAATCAAAAAATAACCACCATTCTTTACCCGCTTTTTCATAATCCATCATGCCATCTTCGCCAATGTATTTTTTAGGAATCTGAACTTGATTTTTAGCCACTGTCCATAAATCCAAAGCGGTTTGTTTATCCCCTGTGGCAACCAAATATTCTTTCAAAGCAACATTGTAAATCAACGCGTAATCAAACAATGGATTGATTTGCGGATGCGGCGTAGGTCGTTCAAAGACATTGGAAGGCACAACGCCCGTTTCATAACTCAATCCCGCCAGCAAATATAAACAATGTTTCGTAAGCGAATCGTTTTTAAACGAATAGATATTTGCCAACGATTCCAAATATAAATCTCCAATCCATAAGCGTCTATCGCGTTTTGGACCATCTTCGTAAACCGTCTGCATACATTCTTGCAACGTATTCAAACCAATTTTATCAATGTTTTGAATGATTTCAGGCGTTGAACTTGCCAACGGTGCTGGTTTCTTGCTTACAGAAGTCGTCGCAACAACACTCATATCCGTTATTTTGAAATCCGAATAAATCGAACTGCCTAAAACTTCCATTTTGACATACCGAAATGCCACTCGTCGAGGGATTGTGATGGTTTTAGGCACTTCCGAAATCGTAATGATTTCATCTTGCAACCATGCACGACTCAATTGACCTTTATACGGGTCAAAAGGTTCGGCTAATTCCGCAGGCATTTCCGCAAAGATGAACTTGATGCGCAAAGGGGCATCCGCGCATCGTCCTAAATCTTCTATTTTGAACGTGACAAAACCCGTTAAATGTTCGCCAAAATCTACAATAACAGTTGCCTGCTTTTTTAGAGACTTTTGATATAAGGTATCTATACTGGACTTAGGCGTGATTTTCCAACCTTGAAACGCTATTTCACTTTTTTCAACAGTTACAATCTTGAGTGGGTGCTTAACCGTTTCCACCAATTTTGGTTCGGTTTGAGCCGCGATTTTAAGCCAAGTTTCCCGTTGTTCTTTGTAAGGATCTTGTGCCGCAAGCCTTGTGATGGCGAAGAACACGATACCAAAACTGGATAGTATTAATTTTTTCATCTTTTAAAATCTTAATTTTTGCCACGAATTGCACGAATTTTTCACGAATTTAATAAAAATTCGTGAAAAATTCGTGCAATTCGTGGCAAAAAGCAGGTTATTACATTATAATTTTATCCCACTCAACCACATCATTATGAGAATGCGTAAATCCAATTGCACGCTCTTCGGCAATCGTTGCGGCATCACGATAAGCGATGATGTAAGTTTTGCGCCAATCATTCGTCAAATTGCCCGCCGAACCATGAACAATGCGCTCATCATGAATCGTAATACTGCCGCGCTTCAAAGGCAAATATAAGATTTCATCCGATTGCTTCATATCAATCACAAGTGTATGCGATTCATCCCGATTGACCGAATCTTGATTTTTTTCGCCATATTCTTTGGGGCGATGTTGGCGCAATTCCGATTCTTTATTACTTCCTGGCACCACCTGTAAACAACCATTTGCAACATCTGCATCATTTAAAGCCAATGAAAAAGTGGCTGTCCAAGTATTTTTCGTTTTGGGCCAATAACCTAAATCTTGATGCATGGCAAATTCGGCTTGTTCTTTTTGCGGTTTTTTCGCCAAAAACTGCTCGTAATCCACTGCTGCTTCGCCTGTATAAAGTTGATTTGCAATGTTTTGCGATAATTGAAGAAAAATATTCCCTGCAAATTCGGGACAATATTTACTTGGCAACATCGCATTCACCAATTTAAAATCTTCCATAGGCGTACCATACGGCTGACTCATATCGCAAAAATCCCTGCCCATTCGATGTTGCTCTTTGCCCGTGACAAAATGTTCAAACCAAGGTTCTAAACCCGCCACTTCTGCTTCAGTCAATACATCATTCAAAATCACATACCCTTTTTCGTTATATTGCTGAATTTCTTCAGGCGTGATGTGGTACGAAAGCCCATTTCTGCGATGCTTTCCAGAAGCAGGATTAAATGCTTTTTGAATTTCTTTTTTCATTTTATTTATTTAAATAGGATTAAAAAATCAACGTATAGATTTCGGAGCACATTAATTATCAACATAATCCAAAATATTCTATTTTTGCCGTATGCCTTCACAATCCAGCATATCCATCATTTTGCCTATAATATGGTCGTCATCTACTCTGTTTAGGCTCATTGTCACCTCATAAGTTGCAAATTTTAAAGCTAAAAGCACTTTATCGCCTTGCACTTCAATGGATTGTAATGTAGCGGTCTCTTTCGTTTTTTGATGGATGTAAGCCCCTGTCCATTTGCCCTCTTTTTGTTGAAACGTTAGTTGTAAAGGCAAATCTCCTTCGGGTGTTCCTTTCACGACCACATCCCATTTGCCTACATAATAGGTTTCTTTTGGTAAATTATTAGAAGCCTTAAGAGCAGTTTCCGTTTTTTGAGTTGTGGCAACCTGCATTTGCTCTGTATCTATTTCCATAAAATCCTCCACCATTTTCAACCAATAATTGTTTACAAACGCTTCATGTTTCGGGTGCATCGTATAAATACCGTAACTATCTTCATCGTCAAATTCCATTGAAAAAGCATATTCAAATTTGTTTTTTTTGCTGGTCTGCCTTGAAACCTCCATTTTTTGAACGCCTGGTATTGTTTCTAAATCTTTCAAAGCCACAAAAAACGCTTCTTTTTCGGTTTCTGTCACAGTGGATTTAAATTTAAAAAGCCCTGCATGATGAATCCTTGTATTCAATCGCACAGGAGCCGTTTTGAAAGCAGGTAATTTCAAGGTTTCGGTGTAGTATTGAATCGTTTTATTTACAGAAGCTAAATTATTCGGTTTATCTTGTTGGTCTCGTTCAATCATAATATGCCCAGCATAATTTTGACGTTTTAATGCCTCAAAAATTTCGGGAAATTTAATAACACCTGTTCCCACGGTTACATCTTTCACTTTTGTATTGTTGTATTCACCCACATCTTTAAAGTGCATCGAAAGGACATGACCTGCTAATTTTTGAATGCCTTCCGTCGGATTAATGCCCGATTTGGGCCAATGTCCGAAATCGGGGCAAGCACCCAAATTAGGATGATTTTTTAACGCCTCTAAGACGGAATCAGGATGCCAATACACACTTGTTCCTTTCCAATGATTGTGCAACGCCACTTTTATCCCATAAACGCCTGCCAAACTATCCACAACATCTAACATTTCCAAAGGCGGTTCGGCAGTAATGTATTTTAATTTTAAGTGTTTCGCAATTTCAAAATCTCTCTGCCATTCATTTTTCGTTTTGCCGCCCGTCACGTACATAGATTCCATTCTTAACCGACTTTTTTGAATGGTTTGATGTAACTTATCCAAACCCCAAGGCGAAAGACTCATAATCATAGAATCTTTCAATTCTTTTCCAGCCCTTCCGAAAGAATAGCCTTCAATAAAAGTTGTCCCTGTACTTTTTACGTAAGCCAATTGCTCTTCGAGCGAAAACGGAAAAAAGGTGAATAAAGCAATACCCAATTTCCAATTCGGTGTCCCTTCAAAACCCGCTGCTTTTTTTAAATCCGATGGATAATCCACAATATTTTCAATTGTAATATCCTTATAAAAAATTTCTGCCCCTTCGGATTGTAATTGAATCTTCCCTTTTGTTAAAGG
>JBDKKX010000141.1:0-10677 GCA_039795795.1 Bacteroidota bacterium
GGATTTTTTTGGAATTCCTGCTTAAAATCAAGCATAAATTCCAAAAAAATCCGTGTAAATCCGTCCAATCCGTGTCCTCCGCGTTCCAATCGTATCCCAACCGAATCCTATTTTGTGATTTTTTCTTTTTAGACAGCTACTTTTTGACGTATCTGCGGAAAACCACTAATTCTCTTCAAATTCTGATTTCAAGATACGCAATAATTCTTCTGCGGTTTCCTCTTCCAACTCCGTCCGACGCACTAACTCTTTGACACTCAATGCTAAAACATCTCGTGCCGTATCGCAACCAATGCCTTTCAATTCTTTGATAATCCATGGTTCGATTGCATCAGTGAATTCTTCCAAATCTACGTCATCAATTTCGACCTCATTTTCGCGGAATACTTCGATTTCATAACCCGTCAATTTGCCCGCCAATTTAATATTCGTTCCGCCTTTGCCGATAGCGAGGGAAACTTGGTCGGGTTTAAGGGAAACGGAAGCCGTTTTTCCATCTGCTTTAATGTCAACGCCAACGATTTTAGCAGGAGTCAAAGCGCGTTGAATGTACAATTGCAAATTTGTCGTATAATTGATAATATCAATATTCTCATTGCGCAATTCGCGGACAATGCCGTGAATCCGCGACCCTTTCATCCCCACACACGCGCCGACAGGGTCGATGCGGTCGTCATAACTTTCCACCGCAACTTTTGCGCGTTCCCCGGGCATGCGCACAATATTTTTAATCGTAATCACGCCATCTTCAATTTCGGGCACTTCGCGGGTCAACAATTTTTCCAAAAACGCTTCATCGGTGCGAGACATAATAATCGCAGGCGAACTATTGCGCATTTCCACCCTTTTGATAATGCCGCGTACCGATTCTCCTTTTTTATAAAAATCGCCTTTAATCATCTCGCCTCTTGGCAAAATCACTTCATTTTGCGTCGCGTCGTCGATGATAAGCAATTCTTTTTTCATAATCTGACTAATTTCTCCCGTAATCAGTTCGCCAATTCGTTCTTGATATTTTTTATAAATATCATCTTTTTCCAAATCCATAATCCGAGAAATCAGCGTTTGGCGCGCCGCTTGAATCGCTCTACGACCAAATTCTTCCAAATGCAATTGCTCATAACACTGGTCTCCCATATTATAATCTGGATCAATACCTTGCGCTTCTGTGACAGCGATTTGCGCCCGTTCGTCGGTCACTTCGCCATCTTGCACCACTTCGCGGACGCGCCAAAGCTCTAAATCGCCCCGAGTTGCATTGACAATCACATCGAAATTGTCATCCGAACCATACTTTTTTTTGATAAGGGTTCGGAAAACGTCTTCCAAAACCCTTAATAAAGTCGGTTTGTCTATATTTTTGCCCGCTTTAAAGTCGGTGAACGAATCAATTAAGTTCATAACGGTAAAAATTTGATTTGAATTAAAAATATATCCTTAAAAAAGGAGTTGAATCACTGCTTTTTGAATAGAATCAAACGGAATCGCAATATCTATTTTCTCTGTAATATTCTTACGACCTTCCTTTCGCTTGACGGTTTCTTCCACTACAATTTGTTCTGGCGTAGCGGATTTTAAAATACCCAATTTCACGACAGCATCTGCACCATATTTTACTTCAATGCTTCTGCCGACATTGCGCGGATATTGCCGAGCAAATTTTAACGGACGCTCCACACCTGGAGAAGAAACTTCTAATGTATATTCTTCACCCAGCCAAAGGTTTACGTCCAATTCGCTTTCCAAATAACGGCTCAATTTCTGACATTGACCTAATTGAATCCCTGTATCTGCATCCATAATGACTTCCAAAAATTTGCCATGCAGATTCACATCAATCAAAAAACATGTTTGAAAATCGGGTTCTAAACATTTTTTTTCGATTAAATCGATGATTTTTTGTTCGACCATAATCCGTATCTATTCTTTTTTTAACCTTTTAAAAACGAAAGAGGGAGCGCGTTACACGTCCCTCTTGCTTGCTTAACCAATTCTGGTGCAAATATAATTCTTTTTTTGGAAATACGCCTTTTTATTTTTTTAATCTAAGTTGTGTGGTACGCTGGAATTCGGATTAAATGGGATTTTTTGGGATTAAATGGGATTGATTTCTAAGATTTTTTAGGATTTGCAGCCTTTTAATGGGATAAATCCTAAAAAATCTTAAAAATCAATCCCATTTAATCCCAAAAAATCCCATTTAATCCGAATTCCAACGTACCGCACAACTTAGGTTTTTTTTAATAATTTCTTCTATCCGAAACGTTCACATCAATTTCAATTGGGTAAGGACGTTCAACAACAGGATTTTGCTTTTTCTGATGGTTCAAATATTCAAAAAAAGCTCTTTTATACCCCGTTCTCAACGTCGTATCGCCTTCCGATATTTTCACTTTCATTAATTGAATCCTTTTTTGATGTTTTTGAGTCAATAACATCGCCGTAGAATCCACCAAACGGTCTTGAAAAAGTCCCCAACCCGTAAGTAATACTAGACAAATACAGCCTCCACCCATCCAAATTTCCGCCAAACTGGGTTGTATCTTTACTTTTTCGACCTGTTTAATTACTTGTTTTTCAACGACTTGTGGCGCGGGAATAGGTAAATTAGAAGGCAAACGAGCATCTAACAACGATTCTAATTGTAGCCAACCACTCTCTTCCAATGAATTATAATTTGTATTCATTTTGATTCATATTTAAATCTGCTTGATTTGCAGGATTTAGTAAGATTTGTTTTATAAAAGAACGTGCTTCCGTCAACGTTCTTTCGACGGTTTCCATTGTAATATTTAAGTTACGTGCGATTTCAGCACTTGAAATGCCTTCAACGACCCGCGCTTTTACGATTTCTTGTAAATTTGGATGCAATTTTTCTAATAATTCAAGTCGTGCTGCCCAATTCAATTGAATTAAGGTTTGTTCTGTGCCGCGCATGTCATGGTTTTCAAAAAAAATATAATTTAAAAAATGGGTATCTGCTTGAAACGCTTCACAAAGACTTTTATAAATACTTTTTTTTATATCTTGTATCGAAATGGATTGGATAATCGGTTGATTTTCAACAATTTCTACAAAAAAATTCATAAAACCTGCATTCACAATTTTCAACGCTTCTGCCGAATCTGGCGTGTAAGTGGCTATAAATTGCATGCAATCTGCAAAATATTTCCGATAACACCGTTCTTGCCAAATGCGATCATTTTGGCGACAGCCGAAAAAAATTTCAGCATCTGTTGTTTTTTTGAGCCTCATAGCTGCTTTTTGTACGGATTGGAACGCGGATGACGCAGATTTTGACGGATTTACGCGGATTTTTCTATACCAAAAAAAATCCGTGTAAATCCGCCCAATCTGCGTCATCTGCGTTCCAATTACCCCAAGTTTCAAAATAATTTTACCTTTGCATCATCTTGCGTTTGCAAAGGTATGCAAAGGTTTTTACATTTCCAAAAAAAATTAAAATTTGTTTTTTGTGACAGGCTTAAAACCAAATATTTCAATTGTCGCACCTTTATACAATGAAAGTGAGACGTTTCCAAACTTGATTCAACGCCTTAATGCCTTGATGGATTCCAATCCCAATCGCATTGAAATTGTGTTGATAAATGATGGCAGTCGAGACAACACGCCCGAATTGATGCGTCAATTAGCCTTGTCCGACCCGCGTTATCATTGCATTTTTTTGGCTCGAAATTATGGGCATCAAATTGCATTGACCGCAGGGCTGTCGCAAACGCGGGCAACCGATGCTGTAATGGTAATCGATGGCGATTTGCAAGACCCACCCGAATTGCTCAACGAAATGTTTCAAAAATATCAAGAAGGATATGATGTCGTGTATGCAGTGCGCCGAAAACGCAAGGAAAATTGGTTTAAACGCACGGCATATTCTACTTTTTATCGATTTTTGAAGTCCATTTCGTACATCGACATTCCCTTAGATAGTGGCGATTTTTCCTTAATGAGCCGTCGAGTGGTTGATATTTTGAATAAAATGCCCGAAGAAAGTCGTTATATTCGCGGCATGCGGTCTTGGATTGGGTTTCGACAAACAGGCATTGAGTACGAACGCGCTGAACGCGCCGCAGGAGAATCCAAATATTCTTTTAAATTATTAATTAAATTGGCATATAATGGGATATTTAATTTCAGTGAATATCCCATTAAATTTATGAAGCGCATGGGGTATTCTGCCATTTTTATATCAATCATATATTTTTTAATTACCTTGTTTAAAAAATTGTTTTTCAATGATGTACCGCAAGGTTTTACCGCGATTTTATTTGTGATTATATTTATTGGGGGGCTTCAACTGTTTTTTTTAGGCATTTTGGGAGAATATATATTGCGTATTTTTTTCCAAGTGAAAGGTCGTCCACTATTTATCATTGCGGATAGCATTGAAGGTGGTGTTGCATCAACAAAGACTTAAAAAATTATCTATGTTTGATTTTATAGATATAATAAGGATAAAAAACAGATACAATACAGATATTTATGATGATAAAAAGTATGTAAAAATTATTAGTTAATACTTTTTATCATCATATCATCTAAACTCAATGAGTTTAAGCGACTCTAATTGTTTGCGTTTTACAAAATGTAATCCATAATGTGTTTCTAAAAACAGATTTAAGTGATCAAAATTTCTCATTGTTATCAAAGGCACAGGAGGAAATGTAAATGTAAATATATCCGTTTCATTCGTCTCATCATAAGTGATTATATTTGCTTCTCTCTCTATTGCGGTGCACAAGTAATGTAATTTCATGCCTGTTGCTTCCCATGCTTTGGTACGCGTATCTATTCCCGCGCCTCTATTATCTGTATCTCTTATTTCATTGTATCGCACCAATTTAGCAGTATCTTTAATCTTTAAGCACCATACCTCAGTGCTATCCATAATGCTGGATACTGTAAATTTATAATCTTTTTCCAGCAAAGCAACAGCGATTTTGGGAAAACTTAAATTATCTAATAAATCAATATCTTTCAGTTTAGAACCATTTGCTAAAATTTGCCCCAAATCCTCTTTAGCGGGCTCGAAAATACTAACATTAAGATATTTTTCTGGTACTTTTCCAACAATTTTTAATCTACTATGCTCAACGCCCAAAAGACAACACAAAATGGATACAAAACTGCCTTTACAAGTATAACACCCCCCAAAGTGCCATCTTGTATCATATTTCGGAGGGTCGAAATATTCCTTAATAATCAGCTCATACTTACGATCCTTATACATTTCCTGTGCTTGCAATGGCGCACAAGAATATATAAATAAAAAATAAATAAATGAATTAAAAAATTTATTAAACATAATTTATTATTCTAAGTTGAAGAATTTTGTTTACTTGCAAGTAATCGCTTTTTTTAGTAGAAGACGGGTATTAGTTATATTTTAACTTGGTTTAACTGTATTCTTATAAAAAAAGCGATACTCACTATTTTCAATCAAATAAAAAGCACTGACTGATCTAAGGACAAGTGGTTGGTGTTGAATATTTTTCCGCACGCCATGTTTCAAGCTCATATTTCATTAGTCCAATGCCCGTCATTCCAAATCTATTTAGCGCGACATTGTTATAAGTTCTTATGAATAGTTCCCGAATCGCCGACCGCTGTGCAGACAAAGTTCCATAATCGTCTATATCGCCAGCATTTATTCTTACTTGTACATCTTGCATTCTGGCTCTAAAAAAATCGGATGCCTCCTGTTGAGTAACGTTATTGTTGTAAAGAAATGAAGCATAATTGATATTTACATCAACATGTACTTGATCAACCAGAAAATCTATGTCAAAAGTCTTGAACAATGCGGATTTTTGATTTGAGTTACCCCCATTAGGGTCAAAAACAAAAGACTTAGGGCAAATTCGTTGATGAGGGAAAAGGCTTGTAACACTCGTCGCTGTAATTGTGGGCAAAGGTGCAGTTGCTGCCACCATTCTATCCCATACCCAAGGTGCATAATCCCGAGCCGCCACATTTACACATCTGAAAACCCAATAAAAATCCCAACGCGTTGTTGAAAAAGCATTCATCCCATCTCCAACGGTTATCGTATAAGAATAACCTACTGCCGTCCAAGAACACTCAACGTCTCTGGTTTGCAAAGCACTTTTTTTCGTTATCGTCACTTCTTCTACTGGTTTGCCTTTTGTGTAAGACCAACCTTTCCAGTATTTACCGTCTAAACCAAAATACATGGTTGAGCCATTAAATTCAAATGCTGGGCGATCAAAAGCACAATTTCTCATTTCAGACAACCCCAATTTGCTCTGCGCATATTGTTTTGTAGGTGTAGCAATCATAAATTTACCATCCAGTACCCCATTTTTGTCCTTCGTAATAACCAAACGGCAATGATTTAAGACATCTAATTCAGCTACTTTTCCAGTTGGAGGAGCTTCTTCTCCCCAGTTAGCCATGCCTAAATTACCTTTTGAGCTTTTTAAAGGGACTTCGACAAAAGCATAATCTCCGATTGCTGTTTGAATTTTGCCTTGTGTTGCTAAATTCCACAAAGGTTCAGGTTGCCCTTCAATAATTGGGCTTAAAAAATCTGGATCTTGCCGTTCTTCCTTGTAATGAGCATTTTGATTAAAATAATTCACCGCTTCGCCAACCTCTAACTTAGTTGGACTGGTCGTAGCAATAGGTGCATTTGTAACCAAATCTTTTTCTTTGTTACAAGAAAAAAGGGCAAACAAAGCAGTTACAAGCACAATGCTGGTTTTGAAAAAAGCCTGATTAGACAACTTTTTCATCATAAAAACGTTTTAATCTGTAATAAAATTGTTTAACTAAGGTTTTTGTCTTGTGAGGTTAACTACTCTCTGACAAGAACCTTTTTGTACATTAGAAATACCTCTAAATGACAAAACAAAGGTAGTCTGTAACGGATTTCAGCGCAATTGCACCTATTGGAATTAATTAGAATTGTTTGGAATTAATTGGAATACCTAATACAATTTGTCGAATTCGTTCTTGATCATGCACTTTTATCAAGCCTTTGGGCAGTTTAAAAGCTGCTTTTTGGAGATATTTTTTCATAGTTTTGCTGCAAATGTTTAATTCAGCAGCGAATTGTTCTCTTGTTTTGAGCCGATCTAATACTTCGGTTAGAGTCGTTCCTCTGTTTTGAGCAACAGAAGGGGCTGTTTGAGAACGGTTTGTTCTTTTTTTGTTGGAAACATTCATGTTTTAAAATTGTTAGTTTGAGAATGATTCGTGAAAAATAAGGGTTTCGTTTAATTCATATAAGGTTCTTACAAATTGCGTTCATCACGCAATCCATTGATAATGAATCCATAATAAGTTAGGAGCTATTCCACACAAGCACACAAGCACACAAGCACACAAGCACACAAGCACACAAGCACACAAGCACACAAGCACACAAGCACACAAGCACACAAGCACACAAGCACACAAGCACACAAGCAATAAGTTAGTTATCAAAAAATGTTTCATCATGTGTTTTTTTATTGTGAAAATTTTTACAGTGCAAAGTAAAAATAAATATTTGATATTTTAAAATGTTTAATTATTTTTTTATATAAAAAAATAATTCTCGAATCGCCGTTTACATTCAATGCTTCGTTATTTTAAGAAAGATTTAAAAAGAAAAATGAAATAATCTTTTTTAAAATCGGTTATTTATTGGTAAACTTGCATGTTTTAATACACGTATCGAATCCAGTGACAAGATTAAAAACCCATCTTGTTCACGTATATAATTGTCAATCAATTATTTAAAAATTAAAATCATTTTTAAACAGTAACCAACCGAAGTAATGATGTTGCATTTATTGTTGTTTTTTCAGAAGCCTGCGGCAGCCGCAGCAGCTGTTATTGAGACCGAAAAAAGCCTTTTTGAAATTATGTCAGAAAGTAAATTAGGTTTATTTGTAATGATTGCGTTGCTTGCCATGTCGATTGCAGCCGTCGCGATTTTCATCAGCCGTTACTTGACGATTAAAAAAGCGAGTGAAATTGATGAGAGTTTTATGAATAATATTCGGGCGCACGTACAAAGTGGGAATATTGGGGCAGCTCGTGCGTTGTGTCAAAAAACAGATTCGCCGATTGCGCGGATGGTCGAAAAAGGATTGATGCGCATTGGGAAACCGTTGCAAGATATTGAGCATTCGATTGAAAATGTGGCGCGTTTGGAAATGTACAAATTGGAAAAAAATACCAATATTTTGTCGATTATCGCGGGGGTTGCACCGATGTTTGGGTTTTTGGGGACGATTGCGGGGATGATTCAGACGTTCGGGAAACTTGCAGGCGCGACGAATTTGAGTATTGGCGCGATTTCGGGCGGTATTTATGTGAAAATGTTTACTTCGGCGGCGGGTTTGATTGTAGGGATTTTTGCGTTTGTGGCTTATAATTTTTTGAATACGATGATTGACCGCATCTTGAATCGAATGGAATCTTCGACTTTTGAATTTCTGGATTTCTTGCAAGAACCTGCTAATTAAAATAATGATAAATGATGAATGATGAATGATGAATGATGAATTTTATAATGAATTGATTTATAATTGATTCATTGCAAGATTCATCATTCATCATTCACCATTCACCATTCATCATTCAAAATATTATTTAAAATGGCTATACGACACCGCACCCGCGAACGAAAAGTGGCGGAAGTCAATATGTCTTCCATGACAGATATTATTTTTATGTTATTAATATTTTTCATGTTGACTTCTACGTTGGTTAAATTTTTTGGTTTTCAAATCCCAGAATCGGATTCACGCACGAATATTCCTGTTAAATTGACCGTTAATTTGGAAAAATCGGGTAAAGTGACCGTCGGTGACCGCAATATTACTTCGATGAAAGAGTTGGAAAAGGAATTGCGTACTGCGATTTCGGCTTCGCACGAAGCGGGCTCTAACCCGACGATTACAATTGCGGCGGAAAAAGGAGTCGCTTTTGGAGAGGTTACGAAGGTGATGAGCGTTTGTAACGAATTGAAAGCGGTGACTAAAATCGCTACACAACCTAAAGATTAAGGCTTTGGAATTAGGATTAAATGGGATGTTTTTGGGATTAAATAGGATTGATTTTTTAGGATTTTTAGGATTAGTTCGGGAAACTTTTCAAGTTTCTCGAACTATACTTGTCCTATATCAGTTGGTAAAATAAACTTGCGTCAAGTTTGAAACTTGACGCAAGTTGTGCTCGAATTTATTTTTCAACTCATTTAGGAAAGGTATAATCCTAAAAATCCTAAAAAATCAATCCTATTTAATCCCAAAAAAATCCCATTTAATCCTAATTCCAAGGTGTGAAATTTCAACCTATTCTGCATCATGAATTTAAGAAAAAGAAAAGAAATTAGTGGTGAAATGGGTATGCAATCCATGACGGATATAATATTTATTTTGCTCATGTTTTTTATGATGACTTCGACGTTGGTGCATCCAAGCGCGCTGAATTTATCGCTGCCCGCAAGCCCCAAGTCTTCTAAAAAACCTATCGTCAATAAGGATAAAATGGACGATATTGCGATTACAGAACGCGGTACTTTTTTGTTGAACGGCAGAACGACGGCTTTGGACGCGATTAAAACGGTTTTGAAAGCGAATCGGGCTAAAAAAAGTGATTATACCATCACGGTATCGCCCGACGTGAAAGCACCGATTGAAAATGTTGTCTCGATTTTGGATGTGACCCAACAAATGGATATTAATTCAATATTGCAAGCAGAAGCGAATTAAGATTCATTATCAAAGATTTATAGATTAAATTGGATAATCATGGATAGACAAACGGAAGAAAAAAATGATATTCGGGGTTCTGTTACGAGTGTGGCAGTGCATTCTTTGTTGATGTTGTTGATTTGGTTGATGCCGAATGTGGAGATTCCGCCCCCGCCGTCTGATTCGATTATTCAGGTGGAATTGCCGCCGAAAGATTTATTGGGTGGTGGTCCTGCTTTGGGTTTGAAGGAGCAGGGGCAGGGTACGAAAGCGTCGGCGGGTAAGCCTGACCCAAAGGCTGGAAATGCCGCGCCTGAACCAACTCCCGCGCCTGAAAAACCCGTAGAAGTGCCGAAACCAACTCCTGCAAAGCCTGTGATTGCGACGAAACCGACTCCTGCGCCGACTCCGCCTGTCAAAAAAGTGGAAACGGAAGATCCGAATGCGGTGGCGATTCGGCATCAGCAAGAGGAGGCAAAACGCAAAGCGGAGGAGCAAAAGTATCAAAAAGAGGCGGCTGACCGTGCAAAACGGCAGCAGGAAGCGGCGGCAGCAGCAGAAGCGGCGGCAGCAGCAGAAAAAGCGGCGGCGCAACAAGCGGCAAATGCTAAATTTAAAAACCGTTTTCCGGGTAAAAATGGTACAGGTACGGGTGGTGGCACGAATGGCGGCGGTGGTACGGGGGACGGCAGGGGCAATACGGGCAAACCGGGCAATCAAGGCGCGCCTGATGGAGACCCGAATTCTAATGTGTTGACGGGTGTGGGCAAAGGTGCAGGCGTTGTGAATGGTTTTGGTGGACGGGGCGTTCGTTCCGCGCCGAAATTGTTGGAACAATCGCAAAAATCGGGCAAAGTGGTGTTAGACGTTTGTATTGATGGCGATGGAAATGTGTTGAGTGCGCGGTTTAATTCGCGGCTTTCCAACACGCCTGACCCAGAATTGCAGC